>JBIJDW010000180.1:0-6721 GCA_044343885.1 Kiritimatiellia bacterium | reverse complement strand
ACGGCACGGGGTCTCGGCGGAGACTCGCACAGCCATCAAAGAGGCGTATCGGCTCCTCTATCGCGAAGGGCTGAACCGGTCGCAGGCGCTGGAGCGCATCCAGCTCGAAATCACGGATTGCCCCGAAGTCCGGCATCTGCTGGCCTTTGTCAAGGCAAGCGAGCGCGGGATTCTGTAACGGCCTTGCGCGCGCCTTTGGGAAGTCCGACGATTTTGAGGAGCGTGGTCTCCAGAAGGAAGCGCGCATCGAGCGTCGTGGAGACCAGTTTCTCGCGAAGCTCCATCAGATGGTGCCGGGCTGCCCGCAGCTCATTCAGGGTGTAGTTCCCGGCTTGAGCGACCCGTTTCGCCACGATGAACGGCGATTGGGATCGGAGATCGTGGGTCATCGCGGTGAGCGCGATCTCGGCCTCGCGGGGCAGCTCCTTCTGCCACGCCGCCCGGCTACCCTGGACCGACACCCAGCGGTTGTCCAACGCGGCGCGCAGCACGATCAGATCGCGCACCCGGCCATCCAGCATCGCAGAAAGCTTGATGGGCGGCTCGTCCTGCTCCTCCAGCCGGCGCAACGCGCCCGTCAACTTGACGGGATCGCGCTCACCGAACGCATCGGTCAGATCCCACGCTTCGGCCTCCCGTCCGACCGACGTAACCGCCTCGATCATTTCGGCTGTGACTTTGCCGGGACCGCCCCGGTAGAGGCTGAGTTTCTCAATTTCCTGAAGGATCAATCGTGTGTCGACGCCGACCCGCGCCAGAAACGCCTCGCGCACGCCATCACCCATCTCCAAGCCGCTGCGCGCCAGCAATCCGCCCAGATTCTCCTTCGCCGCCTTCTCGATTTCCCACGACTTGCCGCCGGATCCGAGATCGGAGACCGTTCCCTTCTTTTGAAAAACTTTGAACAATGCCGAATTACGCGGCACAGAACGGGCGCTGATCAGCAAGGCGTGACCTTCGGGAATTCCGCTCTTGATGAGATCGGTCAGTTCGACGATCATTTCCTTGACCGTGTCGGACTCAAAGGATCGGCCGCCCCCTGCGAGAAATTCGGCATTGCGCAGCCAGACGGTCTTGCCGCCGCCGAAAAACCCGACGGTCTGCACGGCTTCGACACACTGGCGCACCGCTTTCACCACGGCGTCAACGGTGTCGATCCGGCCATCGATGATTTCAAGGCCGAACGCCCGATCCGCCTCAGGCACCCATGCGTCCACGACGGCCTTGGCCTTTTCGGCGACCCAGTACTCGTCTTCGCCGCACACCAATTGGAGTCGGGATTCCGCCACAGGTTTTACTCCTCGGGTTTGAGCAAACCGGGCATCAGACGGTCAATGTCTTTGCGGCTCTGTGGCAGCATGTTGAGCGCTTCGCGAACCAATGATCCCGCCATGTCATTGACGGACGGACTGTTGGGGATGAACGTCTTCAGGAACAGAGCTGCATTGATATACTGCTGGATGCGGTATTTGAATCGCAGAGCCGTTGCCTGTTTGCCCTCTTTGAGCAGATAGCGAATGATCATCACCCGGATCACATAGTCCTTGTCCGCTTCCGGCCACGTCTTCGTGATCGTGTTCACCGTAATTCCCGTGGCATCCGACTTCTGCACCGTCCAGCCAGCGATCGGGTGGCGGAAGGGCGCGATCGGACTTTCCGCGTCCACCACCCCATCAGCGGGATGTTCCGGAACGGGAACCGGCACGCCGGCCGCCGCGCCACCCAAAAATACATAAAAAGCCTCGATGCGGGAGAGTTTCTCCTGGGCCAGTGCCAGCTCCGCCTTTCCTTCCGGGGTCTCAATCTTGTCTCCCAGCGCACGCAGCGCGCGGGCGGCCTTTCGAAAATCGAGCGTGCGCATCAGTTCGAGATTCTCTTTCTCGACCTCCGCCACGCTTGCCATCTCCGCCTGCATACGGACGTTGCGTTCTTCCGCCAGTCGTTCCTGATCGCGCACGGCCTGCTTCGCAGCCTCGAGAGCCTTCGCCTCGCTGGCCTGGCGGTCCACATCGGCTCTCATCTCATCCAGCAACCGCAGCGCCGCCGTCTGGTCGGCCGTGATCGCAGCCAGAATGCGCCCGACATCGGAAACCGGAAGCTGTGCCGCAACCGACTCACACTTGTTCGTCAGCTCCGCTTGCAACACACGCAGGGCCTCTAACGGCCGGACGGCCACGTCGGGCGCTTGGATCGCCTGCACGATCTCCTCATGCACGCGCGCCGTCAGGTCGGCTGCGCGATCCAGTTCATACACCCCTTTAAACATGGAGCGTATGCGCTGGACTACCGGCGGCATATCCTGCTCCGAAATGGGCGCTTCGGCTGCGACGACTGCGTCGTTCGTCCCGCCGTCGGCAGTTGCCTCTTCGACGGCGGCATTGTTTGCGGGCCCCGTCATCGCGCCTTTCTCTTCAAGCTTCTCGAGAAAGATGACGATATTCTCCTTGGTCGGCTTCAATCCTGCAGCCATCGCGGCCGCCACTGCCTCCGCCATTGCGGCCGCCTCTGCTGGCTGTTTGGTATCCAGGGCCGCGGGTTGCTTGCCTTTCTTCGGAGGCGGGGCGGACACTACGTTTGTCGCCACCTGTGGCGGCTCCGGCGGAGCCGGAACCAGATACGGGCGCATCGTCTCGGGAATGAGATCCGTGGCCTGGGCGACCATATTCGTGGCCTGCGCCCGGGCGGTCTGCGCATGGGACGCACACTGATTCGCCAATGCCTTCGCCCGCTCCGCAATCGGCTGCAATTGCGCCACAGCATCCTGTTGCAATTTGACCTGCTGACGTTGCGCCGCCTCTGCGTTACGATCGCGCATCTTCGCCCAGATCACCAACCCGTACAAACCGCCAAAAACCCCCAGGATGCCGAGGATCACCAACACCACGATCAACCGGATCACCCACATGCGGTTCCGCGGTTTTTCGGCGGTCACGGCCTTGGACCTCGACGTCAGCGATCTCGATACTTTCAGCTTGTCGGACAATAGAGCCGATTGCAGGCAATCGGTCGACATCACCCCTCGACCCACTACGATCTTCTTTTCGGATGTCACCTGTGATGTGTTGGAAAGCTCAACGGGAGAGGTCGCTACAGCCGGGGTGGGATCGGTGGAAAGGGTTGGAGCCGCTCCGCCTTTTCGGCGCAGAACGATTTTCCTGCCGGTCGACGTGGGCGCCTCGACAGGCCTCAACC
Organism: Kiritimatiellia bacterium; assembly: GCA_044343885.1. Classification (GTDB taxonomy): domain Bacteria; phylum Verrucomicrobiota; class Kiritimatiellia; order RFP12; family JAAYNR01; genus VGWG01. The sequence continues at coordinate 3,529 of JBIJDW010000180.1, read as the reverse complement.
GATCCAACACCCGCCGGATGTCGCTCAGCAACGATCCATACGTCGGATAGCGCCGGCCGGGGTCAACCTGCAACATCCGCGTGATGATCGCCGAAACCTCGGGATCGATATCCGGGCGCACCTCAATCAGCGGCTTCAGCGTCTCGGAAAATCGCGCCCGAACCACGGCATTCGCATCCGCACCATCAAACGGCGGCCGGCCGGCCATCGCGTGGTACAGCGTCCCGCCCAGACTGTAAATGTCGGACCGATGGTCGGTTTTTTGCCGCCGCACTTTCTCCGGCGCGATGTAATAGGGTGTCCCCCAGATTTCGTTGGACGCGGTTCCTGAAACCGACGCCAGTCCGAAATCGACCAGCTTGGCCACTTTGCCCTCAAACAGCAGGATGTTCTCCGGCTTGACGTCTCCATGCACCATTCCTTCGTCACTGGCGTGGCGCAACCCTTCGGCAACCTGCTTGCCTATGCCCATCACCAGCCCTTGATCGAGGGGCGCGCCACCTGCCATCAGCTTTTCCATGCCACCGCCCAGAACGAGTTCCATGACGATGTAGGGCTGCCCCTTCTCCATGCCAAACGCATGAATCTGCACGATGTTGGGGTGGTTGATCCGGGCCGCTGCCTGCGCCTCGCGCAGAAACGTCTCGCTGAAGACTGCGTTGTCCCCCAGACTCTTGCGCATCACCTTGATGGCCACTTGTCTGTTGAGTACTTCATCATGCGCCTGATAAACCCCGCCCATGCCACCCATGCCGATGATCTTGAGCAGCAGAAAATGCCCAAGCCGAGCCGGAACGGTCAGGCTCTGACCGCAATTCGCACACACCAAAGAGCTGAAAGAGGGCAATCCCTGCACATCCGACTTGTGCGCGCACTTGGGGCAGGAAACCCGATCAACCGGGTCTGTCAATATTTGGACATCAGTGGCTTCAGTCATGGACGGTACTGGCTGTTAGACGTGATGGAATCAACCGCGAACCTTATTTTTGTCTTGCGAAAACAAGACGTAGCGTGCATATAGTACTCGTCTTTGGGGATGTTGTCGAATACAAACGTGAGAAGAGGAGTGGATCGCATGCATTCGGAATTATTTCATTTCGGGCCGATCACCATCCGGGCATTCGGACTTTGTCTGGCCTTGGGCTTCATTACCGCGCTCTGGGTGGCCACGCGACTGTCCGCGCACACCTCGCATCGAACGCCCGATGCCCTCTCGACGCTCGTCATCTGGATGCTTTTGGCGGGCGTGGCGGGCGCCCGCGCGGCCTATGTCGCCGAACACTGGACGGCCGAATTCGCCGAGCCTGCGGGTTCCGGTTATTTCATGGCGCTGCTCAGGCTGGATCAGGGCGGACTGATGTTCTACGGAGGCTTGGTCGGCGCAACCGTGGCGTTGGCCGTTTTCGCCCGGATCAAGCGGGACTCGTTTCTCGGACTGGCCGATCTGCTCGCCACCGTTCTCCCTCTCGGCCATGCGTTCGGCCGGGTCGGGTGTTTTTTTCACGGCTGTTGCTACGGCAAACCTGTGGACACCGCGATCAGCGTCTGCTTCCCCCGCTTCTCACCCGCTTGGCATGATCACGTCGCCTGCCGCATCCTCCCGGAATCCGCTGCGCACAGTCTGCCCGTCATCCCCACCCAACTCATCGAGGCTGCCGGAAATCTGATCCTCTTCGCTCTGCTGGCCAGTCGCTATCGCCGCTGGGCCGACCGTCCCGGATTGGCAGTCGGCGCCTATGCCATCGGCTATGCCGCACTCCGCTTCGGTGTCGAGGCGCTCCGGGGTGACCCGCGCATGCTGGTCAGCGTCTTCTCAATCAGCCAGGCGTTGAGCTTCGCGCTCGTGGCTTTCGGCCTCGCGCTGATCCTGCGCGCCCGCCACCGTCCCGCCTTACAACCAGCCAGCACGCGGTCCCGTTGATGATCCCCCACCCTCCACCCGACGCCAACCTCCTTCAGCCTAACGTATTGACCGTTCCGGCCGAGTCCGCCGGCTGTCGTCTGGACGCCTGGCTCGCCCAGACTCTGGTCGGCCTGTCGCGGTCGCGCATCCAAGGCCTCATCGCCGACGGCCATGCAACCGTGGACGGCCACGCCACCAAGGCGAGCGCGAGCCTCGTCGCCGGCCAGACGGTCTGCCTGACGATCCCGCCCTCCACACCGGCGATACCCCGGCCCGAGGCCATCGCACTGGATATCGTGTTTGAAGACGACGCCATTCTGGTGCTCGACAAATCGGCCGGACTGGTGGTCCATCCCGCGCCCGGCCATGCCGACGGCACGCTGGTCAATGCCCTACTCCATCATTGCGACGATCTGGGCGGCATCGGCGGTGTCGAACGGCCCGGGATTGTTCATCGGCTCGATAAGGAAACCACGGGGTTGATGGTCGTCGCCAAAACCGACGCCGCCATGGCCGGGTTGGTCGCGCAATTCAAGTCGGGCGGCGTTCGCAAGGTCTATCTCGCCTTCGTCCACGGCGTCCCCAAAAAGACACCGGGGGTCATCGACACGCTGATCGGACGTCACCCGCGCGACCGCAAACGGATGGCGGTCGTCAGCCGCAACGGCAAGCAGGCCATCACCCGGTATGCCGTGGTGCGCCCCTGCGGGGATGTCAGTCTTATCGAAGCCTGCATCGAGACCGGCCGCACCCACCAGATCCGCGTCCATCTGGCCCACCTGGGGCATCCGATCGTCGGCGACCCTCTCTATGGATCCCGCAGTCGCGACCAAGCCATCGCCGACTGCCCCGCCCGTCAAATGCTCCACGCCACACGCCTGGCCTTTACCCACCCCGTCTCCGGCGAGCCGCTTGATTTTTCGCGGCCGCCCCCACCCGACATGCTCGCGCTGATCGCGCGTTATTCCCCACGGTCCACCCTAAATCCGCAGCACGTCCTCTGATCGTGTTCGCGAGGAAATGGTCGTCACGAACGGGCGCATCCCGGCTTCGGTGCTTTCTTGGGGAGCGCGGGCGTCCCGCCCGCGACGTTGGCAGTTTCGCGTGCTTCCCAAAGCGGGCGCGACGCCCGCGCTCCCATCAAGAACGCGTAAAGTCAACGAGGATGCGCCCATCACGAACGAACGCGCCGGACGGGTGTCGGGCTCGAGTCGTTCGGCCCGTGCCACATTTTGAAGGCCTTGTCCCAGGTCCAGCCCGGCGCCTGGTCCAGCGCCAGATCTTCGAGCGGCGGGTTGCGCCGCAGGAAGGCCTGTGTGTCTTTCCAGTTCTTGATGCCGCTGACGGCGTCGAGCACCTGGATGTTCTGCCAGCCGAGGCCATTGGCGGCCTTGAGACAGACCTCCAAGTCGAGGCCCTTAAGATAGGCGTGCAGGAAACCGGCGATGGATGAATCCCCCGATCCGGTCGCGCTAGCGACCTTCTTGCACAGAAAGGCCGGGCACCACAATTCGCGGCCGGACCAGTTATCGGGATTTCCGGGCTGCGCCGCGCCCAAACCGCTGAAGGTTTCCTTCGCCTTGGACCGGAAATAAAAGCCGCGGCGACCGGACTTGAGCGACGTCA
>JBIJDW010000179.1:0-6727 GCA_044343885.1 Kiritimatiellia bacterium | reverse complement strand
TGAGCACATTCCTCATGTCGACGAAAACGCACGCAACCGGCGCATCAAGGCGTTTGAGAAGTCTTGCCCGGTCCATATTTCGGCAGAGTGTAGAAAACTTTTAGTTGAAGCAGGGGCAACCGAGAAACCGTGACGCGTTCGAGATAAGCGTCGTTTCTTCCCGGCGCAGCCGCGCGGCGGGCTTGCCTCTTGGGAAGGCCCGTCTCGAATGACACTCCGTTAAGGGACTAGTGCCCCAGCCATTCTATTTATGAGGAGGGGACCATCGGCGTCGGCGTCGGGGTCGGTATCGGTATCGATAAAACCAACGGAAATTCGACCCCGATGACTCAATCGCCTCATAATTAGAAATGGCTGGCGGGACCTCTTAGTCCTTGTTGAAAATCAGGGTACCGTGGTATCTTCGCAACGGTTAACAACGTTGTTGATCCTTAGCCGGTGTGAGCGCGGGTTCTCTCCCTCGCGCGCCGCCTGGTGGACACGATAGATTTTTGAAGGAGAATAACCAAACTTCCTACAGTAAGAGAGGCCAAAGGAGAAGGGTGGCATGGCGATCACAGGTGACTTCTTTTCAGTGAAGCGGGAATGGTCATTCATACCATGGCTCGCGCTTTCCGTTGTCCGCAGCAACATCCACCTCTACCCCGACGACTGGAAGAACCTCCCGATCACCGACATCGCCCTGGCCCAACAACAACCCATCGTTGACCTTGTCGACCGCATCCTCGCCGCCAAGACCGCCGCACCCGCCGCCGACATCTCCGCCCTGGAAGCCGAGATCGACCGGCTTGTGTGCGGGCTGTACGGGAGGGACGATAGGGACGCGAGGGACATGAGGGACAACCATGCGGACATCTGCGAGCCGTTCGAGCGTCTAGCGGACATGAGGAACACGCACGACCCATCCGAGACCGTCACCGTCCCTCACGTCTCTTCCTTTGTCCCTTCCGTCCCTCACCCCGAAAGGACCCGCTCATGACACAGCCTGGCTTTATCCCTAAATTCGGCGGTTACGAGAAACTGCTCTCGTACCAGAAGGCGCGGGTGGTCTATAAGGGCACGGTCTATTTTATCAAGCGCTGGGTGCCGCGCTTCTCCCGCACCACCGACCAGATGGAGCAGGCGGCCCGCTCCGGCAAGCAGAACATCGTCGAGGGCAGCCTGGCCTCGGCCGTCTCCAAGGAGACTGAAATCAAACTCACCGGCGTGGCGCTCGCCAGCCTCGGCGAACTGCTTGAGGACTACCGGGACTTCCTCTACGTCCGCGACCTCGACGAGTGGACGCCCGCCCATCCTTACGTCCGCCGCCTCTCGCAGCTCTGCCGCACGCCCGGCGCGGACTACGAGACCTTCCGTAAGGGCATCGAGCACGACGATCCCGCCATCTGCGCCAACGTGCTGGGCGGGCTCACGCGTGTGACCATCCGCCTGCTCAACGGCCAGCTCGACCGTTTGGAGCGCGATTTCGTGACCGAGGGAGGCCTGCGCGAGCGCATGACCCGCGCCCGCCTCGAATTCCGAGACCGGGCCGCCGCCCACGAACGCCAGCGCGCCGCCCTACGCCCGTGCCTCAAAGTCCCTTCCGTCCCTCTAGTCCCTTCCAAAAGACCGACCCCATGACCCCACCCGTCCCCAACATCCTCCGCACCCCGTTCGAGACCCTTTACGCCGACCCCCTGATCAAGTGGAAAGACAGCATCAAGACGGTTGTCGGACTGGCACACCCGAAGAAACATGGGTTGGACATCTGAGGGTCGCTGGGGGCTGAAGCCGGGACACCAGAGAAACCGTGACGCGTTCGAGATAAGCGTCGTTTCTTCGCGGCGCAGCCGCGCGGCGGGCTTTTCTCTTTCCAGTTTTCCAGTTTTCCTGATTAATACGAATTGCGCGGCTGAGTCGGATTAACGCATTCGAGCGCTGGGATTTTTAATCAGGAAAACAGGAAATCAGGAATGGAAACACACACGTTCATGTGCCTATAACTTGGATTTATGCGGAGGGGACCATCGGGGTCGATATCGGTATCGATAAAACCAACGGAAATTCGACTCCGATTCCGATACCGACCCCGATAGACGGAAGGCCCGGCCCCGGTCGGGTCCCCCGGTCGGGTCCGTCCATTCAAAATTGATCTTGCTTCCGAATCATATATATGCAAATATGTATTCCACAGGAGAACATATCTATGCAGAACATACTTCTGTTGCAGCGTTTGATTGCCGATTTTCATGCCCGGACGATCCCGCGGTTGACGCTTCGCGATGCGCCGGTTCGCTTTGTGCGCGACATGTCGCTGGCGATTGTGGGTGCGCGGCGTTGCGGAAAGACCTATCGCACGTACCAGTTCCTCAGAGAGCATTTGGAGGGGGGCGGTCAAATCGAGAACGTTTGCCGTATCCAGTTTAACGATCATCGGTTGATCGGTCTTACGGGGGCCGGTCTTTCCTCGGTTGACGAAGCCTACTATGCCCTGTTTCCGGACAAGCGTGGCCGGGAGGACGTAATCTTCATTTTCGACGAGATCCATCGCATCGAGGGATGGGAGGACTACGTTCTGCATCTCCTGGATGAACCGAAGCACCGGGTTCTTATTACGGGTTCCACGTCGCGCCTGTTGCGTGGGGCCATAGCCAGCGGCTTGCGCGGCAAGAACATGCCCATGGCGCTTTATCCGTTCTCCTTTCGCGAGTTTCTTCGGCACTACGGCGTGGCGCCGGAACCGGCGACCAGTCGCGGTCAGGCTCACTTGCGCAAGTTCCTGCAGCGCTATCTGCGGCAGGGAGGGTTTCCGGGACTATTAGACGCGGAAGAGCCGCTTCATCGCGAGATTCTGCAAACCTATTGGGACACCATGGTTCTTCGCGACGTCATCGAGGCGCACCCGGAATCCAACATTTCCATTGCGGTCTTCTCAGGCTTCACACAGGCGCTGCTGGCGCGCACGGCGTGTCCGTTCACGGTGCGCGGCATCGCCGGCGGTTTGCGTGAAGCGAGTCTGCGTTTCACAGCGGAAACCATCTACGGTTATCTGCGGTTTCTGGAAGAAGCCTTCATGGTTTTCGCGGTTCCCATCTTCTCGGCTTCGGAGAAAGTCCGTAATCGCAATTACCAGAAGGTTTACGCGATTGACTGGGCGCTGGCCGATGCGGTGGCGCCTGGCGAAGGCGTGGATGCGACCAGACAACTGGAAAACATGGTTTATCTGGAACTGCGGCGCCGGGGATGGGATGTCTCTTACTTCCGGACGCGGCAGGGATGGGAAATTGATTTTGTAGCCGTGCGCAAGGCAGGCAAGCGTATCCAGCGCATGATTCTCCAGGTAGCTTATAGCATTCAGGGAGCGGAAGCCCGGGAACGAGAATTGCGTGGCCTTCCGGAAACAGCCCGGCATCTTCGCGCCGACCGCGTGATTGTGGTGACCTTCAACGACGAAGAAACGCTGGACGTGGCGGGTACCCGCGTGCAAGTCGTCCCCGCCTGGCGATGGCTGGTCGAAGACGGTGAGGCGGATGAGTGATGGAAGGCGGATGGAAGGTCCGTCCCTTGCGGGGCTTCACATCCCCGCACTCACATACCGCACGATCACGATCCCGGAGCCGCCGTTGCCGCCTTTGGTTCCCCCATCGCCTCCATCGCCGCTGTTGGCCGCCTTGCTCGCGCCATCGCCAGCGACATTTCGATTGCCGCCATCACCACCCCTGGCATAAGTAACAATTGCTCCGGTGATTGACGATTGTGCTCCGCGCCCACCGGTCTGTCTGCTGCTGGCGCTTCCCGCACCACCACCGCCGCCACCCCAGCTAGACGGCCCCCCCTTGGTGCCGTCGTGTCCCTGTCCGGGCGTGCCGAGGCCTCCCGATCCGTTGTAAGGCCCCAAGCCGCCGCCACTGCCGCCACTGCCGCCATTGCCCGTGCTGCAACCCATGCCGCCGCCGATTGCCACCGCGAAGGCGCCGAAAGACGATCTACCGCCGCTCCCGCCATTTCCTCCACCCGAACCGCCGGCGCCGCCGGCGCCGTTTGTGATGGCATAAGTCCCCGTTGCGATGTGCACGGTGCCCGTCAAGAATCCACCCGCGCCGCCACCGCCCTTTTCATGGGTTCCGCCGCTGCCACCGCCACCGCCGCCGACGACCAGAAATTCGACCACGCCCTCGCTCGTAACGTCAAGCGTTCCACTGTTCGTGAAGATGTGCGCAGTCCATAATCGGCCACCCTCGGCGTAGCACGTCACCAGACCGCCCGTGGCCTGCACCCCTTTCGGCAAATCGCTGGTCGTCGCAATGACATAGGCCGCGGCTGAGCTTCCCGTCACGCCATCGCCTGTCGTGGCGCGCGCTGTCAGGACGTGCAGACCTGCCGACGTCGCGGCCCACTCGCAGGCATAAGGCGCGGAGGCGGATTCGCCAATCTTGTCCCCGTCGCAAAAGAACTCGACCTTGCGCACCGTGCCGCCACCGCCTGCCACAGAGGCCGTGGCCGCTACCTTCCTTTTTGCGCCGGTCTTCATGACCCTGCCAGACGCCGGTTCGGTGAGGACACAGGCGGTCTTGAGATTGAAGTTCGCCCGGATCGTCGCTTCGCCAGTGAGAGTCACGGTCGTGCACACGGCATTACTGTCCGCGATCTGTGCGGAGCCATTCAGGACCGACCAGTTCTGAAAGGTGCTGCCGGCCCCGGGTATCGCCAGCAGCGGCGTCGCGACTCCCTTGTGCGCCCACAGCAGCCCGCCGGGCCACACGTCGCCGCCGGGGCCCGCCGTGACCGTAAACACGGTCGACCGCTCCACTTCACCGGCCAGGTCCAGCAGCTTGGCGTCCTCTTCGCTCTGCATATATCGGAGACCACACCAGCTCTTGACGAACGCCTCGCCGCGCACATCCAGATAGTCTTTGGCCCGTCCCAGCAGATCTGCGCTGAGCTTCTTCTGCTGGATGGCCCGCTCGACAAACAGGAGCGCCTCGGCCAGTTCCACGCCCTCGCGGAACATCTCGAACCGCTCGGTGCTCACCGGGCCATCAGGACCGGGCGCGAGGATGGCTAGGGTGCCTCTGCCCGGACTCGCCCACCACGTTCCGCGTGAGCCCGCCGGCGCGCAGTACCCGCCGCTGGGTTTCTTCAGCGGGAACATGTTGATTCCGAAATCGCCCACCCCGTCGTGGCTCGACCGGATCATGTCTTCGGCGGTCCGACGCCAGTCCGTCAGCGGGGTGTTGTCCTCGTAGAAGCCGCGATATCCATACGTGCTGGTAATGGCCCGCGGTTTCGTGAGCACGGGATAACCCTGGGCCACCGGCGAGCCATTGTACCAGACGACGTCAGAATGCCGGACTGGCATGGCAACGCTCTTGTCGGTGCCATTGAAGATCTGTACCTGACCCCCGAAGTGACTGGTGAAACTCCAGGTGCCGTCAGGCCAGAGTTTACTGGCGACATCAACCATTGCGGGCGTCGGTGGCACGTTTTGACTGTTATAGCCCAAGGTCGTTACGTCCAGCCAGCCACGAGCCTTGAGCTTCTTGAATATCTCGCCCAATACCGGCTGCCAGAAGGCCAGACTCTCTGCCGTGCCACAGGGGGGCTGCGGGATAATTCCGACCTTGCCCGTCGCCGGGTCGAGCGAGGACACCGTCTCGGCCCCCCCCGAGCCGCCGTTGGCACCTCCCGGCTGCCCCCAGCAGTTCAGCCGCAAGTTATTCGGTTTGCCGATGGACTTCGCGACCATGTCCATATACTTGTCGAACACGGTGAAGTCGTGCTTGTAACGGCCATCCGGCTGCTTGATCCACCGGACGAGCGACTCCGCGTTGGCGCCAGTCCCGTGGAAATCAACAGCCAGATTGGCGAAGACCTGACGCGAGTTCGCCTCGGCCATCAGAGCCAGCGCTTGGCCCAACTGCTTGAGATGTTTGTCCGACCACAGCGGCACCTCGTAGTGTCGGGCCATCGCATCCTCCGATAAATAGAGAAAGTTCTGCACGAAGAAATCCTGGGGGTCCGGCACCGTCCAGTCACCCACGCTCACCCGCAGTGGAACGACCGTGGGCTTCAGTCCCTCGGCTGTGACGGTGACCGAGCCCTCGTACACGCCCGGCTTCGCGGTTTTTGGGACCCGGACCGTGAACCACAACGGGGCTACCGCACCGGCCGCGAGGGACTGGCGATCAACAGGCCGGTCGTAAAACGTTTCCTTCGGCGGCGACGCCTTGCTGACCGGGATTTCCTCGGAAATGGCATCGAGCAGCCCATCGAAGCGGTATGACGCCACCCAGGATTTGTCCTCCGTGGCCGGCGCGGCATAGCGCACACGCACGGCGGAGGAGGGGATCTTGTCGCCGCTCTTTGTAGGGCCGCCGCTCTCGTCGCGCCGTAGCCCGACGGAGGCGGATGCCGGCGTGCCCTGTCGGCCTTCGACAAGCGAAGGCCCTACAAGAGCCAAGTCCGTCACCGTCGCCTTCAACCTCTTGATCGGCTGGTCGGAGCCGACCATCAACCGTCCGGAAAACACACTGTTGCGCGCGGCTCGGATCAGAATCGGGCGCAGCGGCTCAGCGGGGTCGCCGTAGTCGAAGGCCGTGACACTCTCATACGCCACGCTGTTCCAGACCTGGACACCCTTCGGACGCGCCCCGTGCACGACCGCCGCAGTCGGCGGCAACACGACCAGGCGTGCGTCCAGCAGTCCGACAGGCGGCCATCCGCCAGTCGATGGCCGGGCTTTGACATT
>JBIJDW010000178.1:0-6738 GCA_044343885.1 Kiritimatiellia bacterium | reverse complement strand
GCAAAAACTATCGCCGAGGGCTGCGGCGACCTGTTGCAACCCGTTGGCCTCAGTTGTGAGCACCTGCTGTGCGCGTGTGATGTATTGTGTTTTCGTCATACCACGGTCATCCTTCTGGGGGCCGGATATTCCGGCCGGCGGGAGCAGCGACGGCGTCGTGACGTCCACCTGCGTCATTCGAGGCACAAGGATAAGCCGATTCTTCTGCTTCGTCAATACGACTGTTCGGAAATCTGCTTCGACAGTACCTCGCAACCGGTCGGGGTGATGAGCACCACGTCTTCAATGCGGACCCCCAGTTCGCCGGGTAGATAGACCCCGGGTTCGACTGTCAGCACCATCCCCGGGCGGATCACCGTCTTGCAGGATGCGGCAAAGGCGGGCGCCTCGTGCACCTCCAGCCCGAGTCCGTGTCCGAGGCTGTGACCGAAGGCCGCGCCGTGTCCGGCGCGGTCGATCACGTCGCGGGCCAGGGCGTCGACCTCGGCGCCGGTCATGCCGGGCCTTAGTCGGCGGATGGCGGTGCGATTGGCACGGGAAACCAGCGCGTGAATCTCGCGAAACCGCGCGGAGGGCCGTCCGCAACACACGGTTCGCGTCAGATCGCTGCAATACCCGCCCAGCTTGAGTCCCGCGTCGAGCAACAACGGCTGGCCCGGCAACCACGGATCGTCGCCCGGCACGTGGTGGCATTCGGCGCCATTGGCGCCGACGCAGACCACGGCGTCAAACGCCTCGCCATCGCCCAGCGTGTCGGCTTCACGCCGCACCGCATTGCGAATATCCCGTTCGGACTGCCCCGGCCGCGCACCACGCAGCACCCGCTCAAACAGACGGTCATTCGCGCGGATCACCCGGCGCAGCGCCGCTTGTTCGGCCGACGACTTGATGGCGCGCTGCCCGGTGATGAGGCTGTCCACATCTGCCCATTCGGCAATCTGGGACAACGTCTGCTGTTGTGCGGTGTGGGCCGCCACCGCCAACGAGCCTTCGTAGCCGGCCCGGCGCCAGGATCGGGTCAATCGCCGCAAAATCCGTTTGGCTTCGTTGCCGCGGCCGCAGTCGTCGCACGGCATCCAGGTGAGTGCGCGACGGGCGGCGATCAGATAGCGAAAATCGGTGAGCAGGGTCGGGCCGCTGCGAACGTCCACCGATAGAATGCCGTTGGATGCGGCGAAACCGGAGTAATAGAGCCGCGCCGTCGGCGACCGGACGAGCGCGCCGTCCAACCCCTTGCGGCGCAGCGCCGCCATCAGCCGCTCGCACCGGCCGCGACATTCCTCGGCAGAAAACGCCCCAGCCATCATCCCGCCGTGCTTGGCCACCACGCCGATAACACCGCCCATAGGAACACTCCCGTTCAGAGGAAACAACCCGCACCGGCACCGATCCGGGTAGAGTACCCTACTTCGCCGGACGGCTCAATCTAAAACGGCCGGACATCAATACGGCCGGCAGGGTAATCAGTTATTTGGGGGGGCAGAGAACATAGCCAAGAAGAGGCACATCTTGGCACACGTCTGGGAATCGCGGTTTTATGTTTTTTTGGAAATCAGAAATCAGGAAATCAGGAATGGAAACCCACACGTGCTGGCCCCCGCAGCCCTTCTGAAATCTGCGTAATCTGCTGACACGGCCCAAAACAAAGGCGCGCCGGCGAGCGGCGACCCTGCAGGGCTTTCCTGATTTCCTGATTTCCAATTGAAATAATGCGTCGCGTCATTTCATCATTAAATTCCAACGTCAGCCTTCACGCGCTGAAGAATCCGCGCTCGGCGCGGATTCCGAAGTCGCGCGCGAGGCTAGGTTGGAAGATGAAATCTTCCCTATTATTTTGGCCAGCCAGTCCGCCTTCCAGATCACGATTGCGGCAAGAACCGTTGAGACCAGTTCCGTCCCGCCGTTGTACATCCAGTACATCCACGATTTCTCAACGAATTCGTTTTTGATGGCAACGTCTGTTCTGATGAGAGCAACGTCTGTTGTGAGGCGAGCAACGACCAGGATGCCGGAGGACAAGAAAGTGAAGATGCCAAGAAGGCGAATCCAGAAGGCATAGGTGGTGAGGACCGTCAATCCAGAAGGAATGGCCACTTCCTTCTCTCTTCCATCGGGGAAAACCAGTGACAGAATCAGAGACCGCTTGAACAGAAAAACGTAGTTCAGGAGCAGTAACGCGAGCGTGTGAAGCGTTTGGAAAACGGCGAAAGAGGCTTTGTCCGTGTACTTGTTTGCATCATCCGTCATTCCGATGTAGATGTGGCCCCCCAGTTGGACGAGGCTTGCCAAGAGGGTGAGAAAAAAGGAGAGTGCCACCCACACAAGCGCGATGTCGGCAATGTCTCGTTTGGTCATGTTCATATCATCTCCTCGTCCAACATGGTTATTGAGCGTCATGCCCAAAACCTCTACAGGTACAGGCACCCGCAGAGTGCCGAATCCGACGGGTGCCGTCCCCGTACCCATTCTGGCCGCCCTCAGCCTTCCGTCGTAGCGGGCTCCTGCCGGGCGCATGAAGCGGCCCCGCACTTATGACAGCCGCTGCCGCACGAGACATCCTCGCCCGTCCAGCAGAACGTGCAAATCTTGTTGCGCGGGAGGCCGATCGCATCGGCCAGATCCTGCACGCGCTGATACTTGAGCGACGTCAGGCCCAGCCGTTTTTGGATCCGCCCGACCATTTCCTGATGCCGCCCGCCATCAGGATCGACATACTCTCTTATGTCAGCCGTGTCGCCCTCGAGTTCCTTGATGGTCCGGCGCGCGGCAAGATCCTGCTCGCTCGTGGAACGGGAGAAGTTGAGGAACTTGCACCCGTAGAGCAACGGCGGACAGGCGATCCGCATGTGGATCTCGCGCGCGCCGTCGTCGTAGAGCCTGTGAACCTGGTCGCGGAGCTGGGTGCCTCGGACGATCGAGTCGTCGCAGAAAATCAGACTCTTGCCGCGAATCAGGTCGGGAATCGGAATCAGCTTCATCCGGGCGATCAACTCGCGATGCGATTGAACAGAGGGCATGAAGCTTCGCGGCCAAGTGGGGGTGTATTTAACGAACGGCCGCGCAAAGGGTATCCCCGCCGCGCGGGCGTATCCCAGCCCATGCCCCATTCCGGAGTCGGGAATCCCGGCCACAAAATCGGCGCGCAACCCGCCATCGTGCTTCGCCAGCGCCTCACCGCAACGGTAACGGACGCTCTCCACGTTATGACCCTCATAAGACGACGCCGGGTACCCGAAATAGACCCACAGGAAGGCGCAGATCGCGAGCTCGGCGCCCGGCGGACGGCACGTCTCGACGCCGTCCTGCGTCAGCCGCACAATTTCGCCCGGACCCAGGTCACGCACCGGCAGATATCCCAGATTGGGCAGGCTGCACGACTCCAGCGCGAAGGCCCGTGCATCGCCCTTTTCGCCCAGTGTCACGGGCGTCCGCCCATAGCGGTCGCGGGCCGCGAACAGGGTGCCGTCCTGCTTCAGAACCAGCATCGAGCAGGAACCGCGGATCCGTTCCTGGGCATAGCGGATGCCCGCCTCGAATGAATCCTGCGTGTTGATCAACGACGCGACCAGCTCGGTCGGATTGACCCCGGCGCGGCTCATTTCCGAAAACTGCACGCGGTGCTTGGCGTAAAGCTCGGTCACCAGTTCCGGCAGGTTGGTCACCACGCCGACCGTGACGATCGCAAACGTGCCCAGATGCGAGGCGATGATCAGCGGCTGGTCTTCAAAATCGCTGATCACGCCGACGCCCGCGCGGCCTTTGAAGAGGTTGAAGTCGTCCTCGAACTTCGAGCGAAACTGCGACGTGCGGATGTCGTGGATCACCCGCGTAAAGCCGTCCTCCCCCAAAACGGCCATGCCGCCCCGCATCGTGCCGAGATGCGAATGGTAATCGGTTCCGTAAAACAAATCGGTCACGCAATCGTGCTTGGCCACCACGCCGAAAAATCCGCCCATAAAAACACTCCCGTCCAGAGTCAACAACACACACCTGCACCGAGTGGGTAGAGTACCCTACTTCGCCGGTCGGCTCAATCTAAAACGGCGGGCAGGCCGCATGGGCGAACGCATCTGAAATTTATCCACCTACGGCTTGGCCAGGCATTTCCGCCAACGACATTGTCGTTATTGCCGCATTTAAGACGATAGCGCCGTAATATTATCGTTTACGTGGCTGCGCTTTTGTGGTAATTATTATTCATGAAAACAACAAAACGGCTTCTGCCCTGCCCCAAAAAGAGTTTCTTTCTTTTTGGACCCCGTGGCACCGGCAAGTCCACTTGGCTTCGCATGGAAATGGCAGACGCCTGTGTTGTGGACTTGCTCTCTCCAGACATCTGCCAACGGTTCACCATCAGTCCTGATCGCTTGCGTGAACTTGTTGATGGCAACGCGAACTGCCAGACGTTTGTGCTGGACGAAATCCAACGGGTGCCCGCTTTGTTGAGCGTGGTCCATCAACTGATCGAGGCCCATCCCTCCTTGCGGTTCGTTCTAACCGGCTCCAGTTCCCGCAAGCTGAAACGCGCAGGGGTTGACCTGCTGGCGGGCCGCGCGCTGATGACCACGTGCCACCCGTTTCTGGCGGTGGAATTGGGTGATTCGTTTGCGCTTGCGGAGGCGCTGCAGACGGGGTTGTTGCCGCTCGTGATGGCGGCTGATGATCGCGAAGCCGTGCTGCGCGCCTATCTGGCGCTGTATGTTCGCGAAGAAGTTCAGATGGAGGGGTTGGTGCGAAACATGGGAAGCTTCGCCCGGTTTCTCGAAGCCATCAGTTTTTCGCACGCCGCCTTGCTGAGCGTGGCTGATGTGGCGCGCGAGTGCGCCGTGAGCCGTACGACCGTGGAAGGTTTTATTTCCATTCTGGAGGACCTGCTGATTGCGGTGCGCTTGCCGATCTTTGCCAAGCGCGCCAAACGGCAACTGGTCGGGCATGATAAGTTCTACTTTTTTGACGCCGGCGTCTACCGGTCCATCCGTCCCAAAGGTCCATTGGACCGTCCGCAGGAAATTGACGGCGCGGCCCTTGAGGGGCTGGTCTTTCAGCATCTGCGGGCCTGGAACGATTACTCCGGGCAACGAAATTCGCTGCACTTCTGGCGGACACGCTCGGGATCCGAAGTAGACTTTGTCGTGTATGGCGAGAATGAACTGGCGGCCATCGAAGTCAAGAACGCCGCCAAGATATCCGGTCGCGACTTGCAGCCACTCCAGTCGTTTCTCTCCGACTATCCGGAGTCGCGCGCCGTGTTGCTCTATCGCGGACAGGAACAGCTTCTCCGCGATGGGGTCCTGTGCGTTCCGTGCGACCGTTTTCTGAAGGCCCTGCGTCCCGGGCAACCGCTGCCCGACCGGGAATGGCGGCGCGCCCCGAATCCTTGACGCGACACCCCTTTGCCCGTGGGGCTAAACAACCGAACGCTGGAAGAAGGAGTCCGGCATCGCCGACCTGAACATCGGGAGCTGTTTCGGCTTTGAGCCGTTCTTCCATGGCGTGACGTTCATCGAACTCCTATCGCGTGGTGGAGAGGCCGGTCGGTCGCATCAGTCGCGAAGGTTGAAGACGAAGGTCAGGCGGATGCGCGATGAGACGGGCACATGGCGGCGAACGGCGGGCGAAAAGCGGGCGAGGCGGATGGCGTTTTCTGCGGCGTGGTCGAGTTCGCTGAATCCGCTCGATGTCACCACCAGCCAGGCGCCAGCGTGGCCGTTGGCCATGACGGTGGCCTCGATGACGACGCGTCCCTCTTCGCCGCGGCGGCGGGCGCCGACGGGGTAGACCGGGCGGATGGATGCGAGGGCGGAGGCTCGCCCGTCGCCAACGCCAACACCAGAGGACGTTCCGTCACCTGATCCCGGACTGTCGCCAGGGGCGACGGATGCCCCGCCGACCGGTTCGGGCGAGGCGTCGAGATCGGAGAAAAACGAGGTCTTGTCGTCTGTGCCGTAATCGGTCCGGGGCTCTTCACGCAAACGCGGCTCCATTCGCGGTAGGGCAATGGAATCCTCTACAACCGTCTCCACGGTCAGCGCTGCGGCAGGCGGGGGAATGCGCATTTCGGCTGGCGCTGGCGGCGCCTCGGATCGAGGAACAGCGGGGGTTGCCGCTGTAGCGAGGGCGCCGCCGGATGCCGTGTCGACAGCGGTGTCGCTGAAGGTGATGTCGACCGCCGCTAGTGCCGGAGGGGCCGGGGCTGGTCGCAGGAGGGCCGCCCCCGCGAACCAGCCCAGAAGGACGGCGGCGCCCAGATGGATCGCCAGCGAGAGGCTCCAGGAAAGACTGTGACGCGGCAGGTTCATTGGGGTTCGACTTGAAAAGCGACGGTCCCGACGCCACCGTTCTTGAGCTTGGCGAGGAGTTCGATGCCTGGGCCGATGTCGGCCAGCCGGTCCGCGCTAATGAGGACGGGTGTGGCGCGCGCACGCCACAATTCGACGGCACCGATCACGGCATCATCGAGCGTGACGAAGGCGCCGTTGAGCGCGATGCGATTATCGGCGGTGAGAGTGATGACGACGCGGTCGCCATGTTCGGCCACGCCGGCGGCGCGGGGCAGGTCCACGCGGACACCGCGGTGAACCGACATGGTGAACATCGCATAGATGAAGAAGACGAGGAGGAGAAAGACCACGTCCATCAACGGGATCATCTCGAGCCGCGCGCCTCGGTCGTCAAAACCGGAGTCAAGCGCCATGGGCCTTCCCCCTTTCGCAGGCGATGACGACGCGATGGATGAGC
>JBIJDW010000177.1:0-6759 GCA_044343885.1 Kiritimatiellia bacterium | reverse complement strand
GTGGCTATAACTATCTCGTCGATCGGTATCGCACGGATCATCAGCGGTTCCCGAAGCGCGTCATCCTTTCGACGGAATCGTATCCGGCGCCGCAGTTCGCCTTCGACTACTGGAAGGCGGTCGAGGATCTGCCGTGGGTGGCCGGAGACTTCGTCTGGACCGCGCTCGATTACATCGGCGAGGCGGGAATCGGGCACGACTTCTTGGAAGGCGATCAAGTGCCCCTTTTTTCAAGCTGGCCCTACACGAACGCCAACTGCGGGGACATCGACATCTGTGGCGACAAGCGCCCGCAGTCCTACTACCGCGACGTGTTCTGGAAACGCGCCGAAACGCTCTATCTCGGCGTGCGCGCGCCGGTGCCCGAGGGGCGCAAGGCCGTGGCCTCCTTGTGGGGGTGGGTGGACCTGCAGGCGAGCTGGAACTGGCCGGGGTGCGAAGGGAAAACGCTGGCGGTGGAGGCCTACTTCGACTGCGACGAGATCGAGCTGTTCCTCAACGGCCGGTCGATCGGCACGGTGCCGGCCGGTTTGGAGGCGAAGCACCGGGCGCTCTTCAACGTGGCGTTTGAACCCGGTGAACTGAAGGCCGTGGCCAAACGCGCCGGCAAGCCGGTGGCGAAGGCCGTGCTGACCACGACCGGCGCGCCCCGCGCCGTGCGCCTGACGGCGGACCGGGCAAGCATCCGCGCCGATCGCAATGATCTCGCGTATATCACGGTCGAGCTGTGCGACCGCAATGGGCGCCCCGTTCCCGACGCCGCCGACTCGGTCCGCTTCGCGGTCGAGGGGCCTGGCGAGATCGTCGCCGTGGCCAATGCCGACCCCAAGACCACGGCGCCGTACCGCGGTCGGGAGCACCGCCTGTGGCGCGGGCGCGGCCTGGTCATTTTGCGCCCGACGGGCCAGACCGGGGAGATCACGCTGCATGCCATTGCGGACGGGATGAAGCCCGGTAAGGTTGGTGTGACCACTTTCTGAGCAGGCAGTCCAATGCTAAAGAAAGCAGCCATGAAGTCGTTCCCCTTGATCCTTGCCACGCTCGCATCTTTATCGCTGGCGCCAGACGTCCCTGCCGCGGACGCGCCAGTGGTCAAGCCACCGGAGAGGGCGACCGCGTCAACCCAGACCGTCGGCAAGCTGACGCTGAACGGCGTCAGGTATGAGGGCGAGATCCGCGATGGCAAAGCCAACGGCAAAGGCACGTTGATGTTTGAGGATGGCCGGAAATACGTGGGCGAATTCAGGGACAATAAGCGATATGGGCAAGGGTCCTTGACTATCGGCGGTTTTAAGTACGAAGGCGGTTGGCAGGACGACAGTTATCATGGGCAAGGGACCGAGACATACGCCAAGGGTCGGAAGTATGTGGGCGAGTTCAAGGACGGCTACCGGAACGGACAGGGGATCATGACTCTGCCCGATGGCCGGAAGTTCGAGGGCGCGTGGCAGAGGAACAATTTTCTGGGTCCGGCCGGGACGAAGCCGGCCGAAGGCGTGGGCACCGGCCAGCCGTCCACAGTGCAGAAACCGGGTTCGGCGCATCCCGGGGAGGTGCGCGCCGCACGCGGGGTGTCCGATCCGAGCCTCGTCGTTTGGTACACGTTCGACGAGGGCGCGCGGGATTCTTCGGGTAACGGATTGCACGGCGGCATCGAGGGTACCGTACCGTGGGAGAAGGGCTTCATTGGCTCAGGCGCAGCGGGCTGCCGGTCGGGCTCCATTCGTCTGCCGGACATCCGCGACAGGTTTGCGAACGAGGCGACACTCTCGGTGTGGATCAAGATGGACAGCGGGGCGGCCTTGGGACAGAGCATCTTTAATTTCGGCGAGGGCGGCCCGGAGCACTACCCGTGGACCGATGGGGCGATCTATGTGGACGTTCTCCGGAACGGCCAGGTGTCGTTCCGGGCACCCGCCACAGTGGACCGGGCGAAATGGCACCACCTGGCCGTGACGCACAAGCCCGGCCCCGGCAACTGGATGTGCTACATCAACGGAACGCTGGTATGCGCTGCCGCGGGCCAGGACGCGATCACCTTGCCAGCGGGATCCAACCTGGGGAACGGCGGATATGACTACGCTGCAGCCGCGTTTGACGATTTCCGTCTCTACAGTCGGGCGCTTTCCTCTAATGAGGTTCAAGCCCTTTACGGCCAGGGGCTTGAGCCGGTCGCGCAGGCTGCGACGCCACCACCGGCTGGCGGCGGCACGGCCGTACTAGTGGATGAGGATACGGTCTGGCGGCACCTGCACCTGGAGGGGCCCTCCTACTTCCTGCTCGACGATCCGGCACCGGAAGTCAATTTAGGAAACCCGGAGATCGTCCAGTCGGCCTGGGGTCCCATGGCCATCGTGGGCATGCGGCATGGCTTCAATCAGGCTCAGCCGATGGGGTGGCGACCGGAATGGACCTCGCCAGCGCCGCCGTCGGACTGGGCGGGCCAGACGTTTGACGATAGCCTGTGGTTGCGCGCCTGCTGGCCGCAGCCGATTCCCGATTTGAGCCGGGGGGTTGTCGAGCAAGCGGCTGCTTCCTTTCTCAAGAAGGCCAATCCGTTCGACACGGTGGTGGTGCTGGCGCGCAGTCGTTTTGAGATCAAGGACCCGCAGCGCGTGAAGATATGCCGCCTTTCGCTGGACTATTGGGGCGGCGTGGTGGTGTATGTGAACGGCAAGGAAGCGGCGCGTGGTCACCTGCCCGGCCAGGAGACCAACCTGCTGGCGCGACTGTCCGAGCCATACCCGGAGAAGGTCTTACCCTTTAAGAGCCCCTTCGCTGCCGCGGGGTGTCTCCGGCAGTTACGTGAAGTGGAGATTCCCGTGTCCCTGCTGCGGCCGGGTGTGAATGTGCTGGCCGTGGAGGCTCATCCCGCACCGATCCCATATTCCACCTGGAAGCGCTTCGACGAAAACTACGCGTGGCCCGCCATCGGCGTGGCGCGGGCGCAACTGACCGTGGCGCCGGCGGATGCCGCCGTAACGAACGGGCTGCGACGGCAGGGGGTGCAAGTATGGAATTGTGCGGCGAGCGACACGCTGACCTTCGGCAACGACTTGCGCGAGACGGGGCCTGTTCAGCCGGTGCTGATCCGCGCGGCCCGCAATAGTGTCTTCTCCGGCCGCTTGGTCGTCGGTTCCGATCAGACGATCAAGGGGTTGACGGTGAGGGTGGGGGATCTGGTCCGGCTTCGCAAATCGTCCTCGTCCTCAGCGAAGCGGTCCTCGTCCTCGAATGCCAGAGTCGAGAACGAGGACGACGACGAGGACGAAGGAGGCGGCGCGAAGATCCCCGCTTCGGCAATCCGCGTGCGCTATGCCGTTCCCGCAACCGCCGGGAAATCCTGGGTGCCGCCGGGGCGGTTTGACGGTTTACTCGATCAGATCCCGGCGGAGATTCCGGCCTACGTGGCAAGTACGGCTACCAAGGCACTGGCGCCGTTGTGGTTCACGGTGCGGGTTCCCGCTACCGTGCCGTCCGGCCGATACGAGGGCCGGATCACGATCGCGGCGCAAGGATTTCCGCCCCAGACCGTGCTGCTGCATGTGCAGGTGTGCAACTGGACGATGCCCGATGTGCAAGACTGGCGTATGCAGAACTTCATCTATCACGCGGAAGAGATGGAAGCGAAGTACTACGGGGTGACGAACTACTCCGTCAGGCATCTCGAGCTGGTGGGCAAGACGCTGGCCGCGTTGGCCGAGTTGAACTCGCGGCAGGTGATGGCCAATCTGGTGTGTGACTTCTTCGCCTGCGGCTATGGCGGGGGCAACTCCAACCCGGAGTCGCTGGTGAGGTGGGTCAAGCAGCCGGACGGCACCTTCAAGCACGACTTTACTAACTTCGACCGCTATTTGGACATGGTGGCCAAAACCATCGGCAAGCCCCGGACCCTGCGGCTGAATTGCTGGGGCGAGTACAATCCGAAACGTACCGGGACAGCTTGGATTGACTCGGGATTCGATAATACCGGGGAGCGACCGGTGACCGTGTTCGATCCGGCGACCGGCCAGCTCAGCCGCATGAAGCAACCGCCGCTGGGGACGGAGGAGAATTACCGGTTCTGGAAGCCGGTTTTCGACGAACTGCGCAAGAAGATCAAGGCTCGCGGCTGGCTGGATGAGACCACCCTGGGCTACAGCGCCTGGTTTGCGGCATCCTTCCCGACCCTGGTTGACGTGGCCAACCGGCTCTGGCCCGGCGCCGAATGGAGCTTCACCGGCCACAACGGCTCGCAGGACATGCTGTTCCTGGGATCGGACACCAACCTCGCCATGGTCGTGCGTCACAGCGACACGGTCTATGTGGCTCCGCGCATGGGCGTTCAAACCGTCAAGGAAGTGAAGATAATGAACGGCTCAATCTATGCTCCCATAGAGCAGGCGAGCAAGATCCACATGCGCGCAGAGGAACGTCAACCGCTCTGGCTCCTGGATGGGCCGCGGCGCAACACCTTCACGTTCGGCTGCCGGATGTATCAGCGAGACGAGTTCCCCTTGAACGATATGCGGCTCCTGGCCGAAAACTACGTGCTTTTAAACGGGTTTGACGGCCTGGGCGATTTTGGGGCGAATCTCTACCCGCTCAAGAAACCGGCGGGCGGCTATTACATCCCGGCCGCCGGCGCCGGCACAGGGTGGTCCGGGGACAACCGCAGCACCCTCTCCCTGCTCTATCCCGGCCCTGATGGCCCGGTGGCGACCGAGCGCTTTGAGGCGCTCCGCGAAGGGCTGCAACTATGCGAGGCCGTCATGTTTGTCAAACACGCGCTGGCAAAGAAACGCGCGCTGCTTTCGTCCGACCTGCAGCAGCGCGCGGAGCGCTATCTGAGCGAACGCGATTTCTTCTACCCCCGGCTCGCTTTCCGCGTGCGGTACCTCCAGGCTGCGGAAGACGCGCGCCTGCTCGACCTGGCTGGCGAGGTGGCACAAGCGCTGACTGGGAAGAAGTGACCGGTAACCAAAGGAACAAACCCGTGTTAGCTGACTATCACATGCACACGACGCTCTGCCGGCATGCGCACGGCACGCCCGAGGAGTATGCCGCGGCGGCGGTGCGCAAAGGGCTGTCGGAAATCTGCTTCACGGATCACGTCCCCCTGGATGACCAGAAGTTCGGACCGACCATGCTGCGGAACGAGTTTCCGGCCTATCAGGAGATGATTGCCCGGTGTCGCGCCTCGGCGGGTTTGCCGGTTCTGTTCGGCATTGAAGCGGATTTCTGGCCGGATCAGGAGTTTATGGATCTCTTCCGGGATTGGCTTCCCTCTCAACCGTTCGACGTGGTGCTGGGTTCCGTGCACGCCATCCGGGGTTGGGTCTACACCAACGGCGGGGAGGCCCTGGAGAAGTGGAAGACGGTGGATGTGGCGGCGGCTTGGCGGGAGTATTTCGACCTGGTGGGGCAGATGGCCGACACCCGGCTGTTCGACATCGTGACGCATCTCGACGCGCCCAAGCATTCCGGGTACCGGCCGCCCGAATCGCAGATTCCGGAGATTGTGCAGCCGGCCCTGGACCGCATTGCCGCCGCCGGCATGGGGATCGAGCTCAACACGTCCGGCCTGATCCGCCCCTGCCAGGAGATCTATCCGTCGCTGCCGATCCTCATCATGGCGAGGGAGCGGGGCATTCCCATCAGTTTCGGATCCGACTCGCACGGCCCCGCAGATCTTGGCCGTTACTTCGACCAGGCCCTGAAACTG
The DNA here is from genome assembly GCA_044343885.1 of Kiritimatiellia bacterium. Lineage (GTDB taxonomy): Bacteria > Verrucomicrobiota > Kiritimatiellia > RFP12 > JAAYNR01 > VGWG01. Next base: position 1,055 of record JBIJDW010000177.1, on the reverse strand, counting down.
GCGAAGGATGCGGGTTACACGCACTGCCTGCGCATGCGTGGCAGGAAGAAACAACTCGTGCCGCTGCCGCGCGATTTTCCCGTCGCTTGACTCCATGGCGCGGTCAAGATAGTGGCGGATATAGTTGGAGGCGCTTGCAAAACCCCTCCGGGGTGTTTGCAAGAGAGAAGTCAGGAGTCAGAATACAGGAGTCAGAATATGAGAACACGCGACCCGAGAGAGGGTTCCCATTCTGAATACTGAATTCTGGCTTCTGAATACTGCGCTTGCAGAACCGACGAAGGAGGTTTTGCAAGCGCCTCTTAGGATTGATCCATCGTGATCGTCTTCGTTCTCAAATCGTGAAATCGATGACGAGGACGAGGACGACGACGAGAACGATGGCCGCGTCGTCCGTTGAATGTTGGATGTTGAGCGGTGGTTCAAAAAAAGCCAAGCTCCCCGTCCGCCGCCACCCGTACGGTCCGGCGGCGGCAGGCCCAGCACATGTAGGCCACGGTGACAAAGTAGGAGGCGGGGAGGCGGGTTTGCGCCGCCAGCTTAACCGCCAGCACCGTGGTCTTTCCGCCCATGCCCATCGGACCGATGCCCAGAGTGTTGGCCTCGTCCAGCAGCCGCCGCTCCAGGTCCGCCAGCCGGGGATCCGGGGCGCAATCCTCCAGGGGGCGGAGTAATTGCCGCTTGGCCTCCAGAAATCCGCCTGCGCGATCGGCGCCCACGCACACGCCCAGAATGCCCGGCGCGCAGCCTTGTCCCTGCGCGCGCCACACGGCATGAAGCACGCATTTGCGCACGCCATCGAGATTGCGTCCCGCCCCCAGCGTTTCATCGGGGAGGCTGTATTGGGCGCTCATGTTCTCGCACCCGCCGCCCTTCTGGATCAGCGACACCTCGGACCACGGGTGCGCGCCGAACTCAAAATGGCAGACCGGGCAGCCTTCGGCCACATTATCGTCGATCGAACCGCCGCTGATCGTCTCGAGGGTGTTGCGTCGCAGCCAGCCCTGGCGCGTCGCCTCGCGCACCGCCTCGCGGGCGGCCGCCTCCAGCGCATC
>JBIJDW010000176.1:0-6794 GCA_044343885.1 Kiritimatiellia bacterium | reverse complement strand
TCGCCCACAACCGGATACCCGAGCGCCAGCAGCGTGGCCCGGATCTGATGCAGGCGCCCGGTGAGCGGCTCGGCCTCGATCAGCGCCACCCCTCGCCGCTGCGCCAGCAGCCGGAAACGGGTTTCGACCCATACCGCTTCCGGTCCCGGCAGGTCGGTGATCGATCCCAAAACCACGCGGCACTTTTTGCGCACGGCCGAAGCGGTGTCGGGCAGCAGCCAGCCGCCGCCGTTCAATTCGGACGGAAAGGCGTCGGTCTCGACCAGGACGGTGTAGCGCTTGCTCACCTGCCGGTTCGCAAATTGCTTGCCGCAGTTATGCGCAGCCGCCGGGTTTTTAGCCACAACCACCAGGCCGGAGGTTTCGCGGTCGATGCGGTTGACGAGCGAGGGATCGCTCATTCCGCGCACGTCCTTGAGCCAGGCCCACAACGTGTGGTTGAAATAGCGACCGCCCGGATGGCAGGGGAGGTTGCCGCTTTTGTTGACGATGAGAAGGTCGGCGTCGTCCGAAACGATGCCGATTGTGAAATCGACCGGCGGCTCGGGGATGTCCGAAGTGTCGTAGGCGAGACGATCGCCCGGTTGGAGCGCTTCATCGGGCAGGCGCATCTGCGCATTGACCGTGACGTGTCCGGAACGAATCCGCTCGCACCACCCCGCCCGATCATGGTAAGGGAAGCGGCTGGCCAGAAAGTCGGCCAGCGCCAGCCCCGCCGCAGCCGCCGGCACGTCAAAAGCGGTTTTTCGTTTCATCCTAAAAACGGCATTTTACACCACGAAGAACACGAAGAGCACGAAGGAAATATTTGGAATGGAGAAAGATGAGGCCAACGAGTTCGTAAGAATCGGGTTCACCAAATGGTGTCCGATCACCGTGCATCCTCATCGCCTTTCTCCCCTCATTCTTTTTATCTCTTCGTGCACTTCGTGGCCTTCGTGGTGAATTCAACTGCCGGATCTAGGTTCATCGCGTCTGCCGCCGCCGCATCTGGCGCGTGGAAGTATCCGGCTGTTCGACCACGATTGCGCCCTCGCCGTCCCGCTTGATCTTGTCGCGGTAGCGCTGCAGCAGCATCTGTAGGATCGAAATCCCCTGGCTGACGGTCCAGTAGAGCGAGAGCGCGGCGGGCATCGTGTAGAACATCACCAGCATCATGGCGGGCATCATGATCGTCATCATCTTCTGCTGCATCGGATCGCCCGTGGACGGCGTCAGGTAACTCTGGATGCCCATGGTGCCAGCCATCAGAACGGGAAGGATGTTGATCGCGCCGATGAACGGGATCATTCCCGCGAACAGGTTTTCAGGCTCGCTCAGGTCGCCGATCCACAGGAACGGCGCGAAGCGCAGCTCGACCGCGCTGCGCAGCACGGTGAACAGGGCGAAGAAGACCGGAAGTTGCACCAGCATGGGCAGGCAGCTCGACAGCGGGTTGACCTTGTTCTCGCGATAGATGCGCCAGGTTTCCTGTTGGATTTTCTGAGGATTGTCCTTGTGCAGGACCTGTAGCGCCTTGATTTGCGGCGCTAGGGTTTGCATCCGCTTCATCCCCTCGGTGCTCTTGTGCGTGAGCGGCCAGAAGATCACTCGCACGAGGACGGTGAGCAGGATCACGGCCACGCCGTAGTTCGGGATGACGCTGTTGAAGAAGTTGAGGGTCGGCACCAGCAGTTTGCAGAACCATTTAGTATACGTGCCGAATTCCATCACCTCGTCGACCCCGTGACCGACGGCCTTGAGAACGGCGAGTTTCTTGGGGCCGATGTAGAGGGTCGTGTCCCGTGTGACCGTCTCGCCGGGCTGGATCGTGAAGCCGTCGAACGCGACCGCCGCCGAGAGGCTGCCGACCGGATTTCCCTTGTAACCGGCGGGCGCGGACACGATGTCCATGCGGAACCCGGCGTTGGTGGTCGTCGACAGAAAGATCTGGGTGAAGAACCGCGACTTGATCGCGACCCACTGTTGCGGGGTCTCGACCGACAGGGACGCACGGGGTTTGAGCGGACCCGTCGCGCCGCCGCAGCCGCCGCCGCCGCCGCCGATTGCTCGCGCCACATCGCGCTCCCAATACCGGGCTTTGGCATCTGTCCAGGCTCCGAACGAATCGACGCCCAAGATGTCGTTTTTAGACGTTCCGCACGGGAAGGTGCCGAGGGAGACCCAGTTGGACGCGATTCCCATCGGACGGTCGGAGGTGTTGCGCAGGCGATCCGTAACCTCGACCCGGTAGAGATCACGCAGAACGATCCGACGTTCAACCGCCAAGCCCTGGGCGGACTGGGTCGTCAGGGTGACCGTCTGAGTATCGGCCTGGAGCGTATAATCGGCATCGGCCGCGATTCCGGGCAGACCCTCCCAGCGCAGTGCCGCCACGGTGTCGAAATCGAAGACCATCGGGCCGCTATCCGGCTGTAGCGTGGCCTTATGCTCGAGCAGCGTCGCATCGACCACCGCGCCGCCGCGAGATGAGATCGAAACGACCAGCTCGTCACTGCGAAGGGTGGCGATCTGTTCGGGGAGGCGAGCCACAGCGGATGTGGAGCCGGCCAGGGCCGCTTCAGGAGTCACCGGCGTTTCGGTGGGGGCGATTACAGACGCGGGATCGGACGATGCGCGCAAGGTCGCCGAAGCCGCTGCCTCGGGGGAGATCGCCTCCCGTTTCAAGCGTTGCCGAGCCTGCTCTTCAAACTGCGCCTGGGCGAGCTTGTTCTGATAGAGCATCCAGCCCAGCAGGGCGAGGAACAGCAGGCAAACGATTGCGATGTCTTGTTTTTTCATAAGGGTAACACGGAACAGGGGATACACATTTTCAGAGCGGTGGAACCGGATCCTCTCCGCACGGTCCGAAGGGCCTGCAGCGGACGATGCGTCGCAACGCCAGCCACAGCCCGCGCCACGGGCCGTGCGCACGGAGCGCGCCGATGCAATACTCCGAGCACGACGGTGTGAAGCGACAGCACGGTCCGATGAGCGGCCCAAGCGCCACTTGATAGCCGCGGACGCACAGAATCAACAGCCGACTCAACATGGTCCCGACTCCTTTCGGCAGAGACCGACCCTTCGGCAAACGGCCAGAAAATCCTCGGCCACGGCCCGTCCTCCCGCATCGACGATCCGCGCCCGCGCGATCAGAATGAGGTCAACGCCATCGCGCAGCGTGTGCTGGTTTAGCCTGAACGCCTCGCGCATGAGGCGCCGCGCCCGGTTTCGCTCGACCGCCGTATGCAGTGCGCGCTTGCTGGTTACCACTCCGACCCGGCACGCCCGGCGCGCCGTGCCCTCTGCTGGTTTTGACCAGATTACGATGTACCGGCCCGCAATCGACCGACCTGCGTCAAAAACAGCCCGATACTGCGGGGACGTGAGACGGGCCGAACGCGGCAAACAATAACGAACCGGCGGTGATACAACCACCGTCGCGTGCGCCTGGGTGTCTGGAACGTGAGCGCCCGTGCCGGTCATGGCGTCATCCGCCAAGTTAGATGGTCAGGCGCGCGCGGCCCTTTTGACGGCGGCGGGCCAGGATCTTGCGTCCGCCCTTGGTCGCCATGCGGGCGCGAAACCCGATCTTGCGGGCGCGTTTGATTTTGGAAGGCTGCCATAGCTGCTTCATGCTCGTGCTCCTCGGTACGTCGGGTTTTCAGGGAAATGAGGGGGTAACAATAGCCGATCAGCGGGTTGAAGTCAATCAGGGTTTTTTTGACATGCAGGGTCAAAGCAAGATTACGATTATGATTATGATTACGAATCAACGACCTCATCAGAATTGCTATCAGAACTGCCACGCGTCTTTCCGGTGGTTTGGGCGCATCCCGGCTTCGTTGACTTTACGCGTTCTTGATGGGAGCGCGGGCGTCCCGTCCGCTTTGGGAAGCACGCGTAACGGCCAACGTAGGGGGCGGGACGCCCAATGCCGCTAAGTTAAGCTCTTCTTTCGATCATAATCGTAATCCGTTCTCCACCAGTGGATTAAGATTAAGCTTAAGATTACAGACACACATTCACTGTCCCCAATGTTCCCTTCAGGTCGACCTTGATCTATTCCCCAGCAGCAGGTACAATGCCGCCATGAAATCGCAGTTTGCCATCGCCCTATTGTTGCTGATCTTTCTTCTGGCCGGGCAAACACACAGTGCATCCCCCGAACCCGCGACCGTACCGGCCAACATCGAACAGGCCGTTCGCGAGCTGGGCGCCGCCGACTACCGTACGCGCGAACGCGCCAGTAAACTTCTCTGGCAAGCCGACTCTGCCGCAGAAGCTGCGCTGCGCAAGGCCCTCGTCACCAACGATCCGGAAGTCCGTGAGCGCGCCATGATCATTCTCGACAAACTAGCCTATCGAATAGGGCCGAACACACCGCAGGCGGTCCGCGACGCCATTGCCCAATACAAAGCAGGCGACCGCGAGAACGCCATCCGGCAACTTGCCACACTGGATATGCCGGGAATCAAATCCCTGCTGGCCATCCAAAAGCACCGCCCGGATGAAAACACCCGTCCGCTGATCATCAGCATCCTCGACCCCCAAAAGATGAATCTCGTTTCCGCCCTTCTCGCCGGAAACGAGAGCGATGCAACGGAGCAATTGCTCGAACTGTGCGCAACGACCGGCGAAGAGCGCCACATCCGCGACCACGCCGCCTGGCTCCTGATCCGCAGCGGTCTGAAGGACCGTATCGCTCAGCTCCAAGCCATCCCTGCACCCGATCCCGCGATACTCAAGCAACTCGTCTTTCTCTACCGGGCCGACGGCAACCTCACGAATGCGACCGCGTACGCAGTCCGGCTGGCGGACCCCAACCTCACCCGCCGACTCCGTTATGAACTCGGCGATTGGAAGACGCTGGCCACCGATCCCGGCGGAGAACCGGGTATCGAACGGCTCGGCTTTCAGGCGGCCTATCACCGTCTCTCGGGGAACAAGCCCGCCTTCGAAGCCGCCTTGACGAACATTCACGCCTGTGCCGACCTTCATCGCGACGAAGCCTGGTTCATTGACGAGGCCTTCCTGGTCAATGATCGCCCCCGGGACGCGATCGCCGCCCTCACGCGGCTGGGGCGATACGAACTTGCGTACAAGATCCTGTGCCCTTGGGGTCACGCCGAGGAGGCATTTCGCATCGTATCCCTGGCGCGAGAGGCGAAGAGCTCCGAACTCCCCGATCTCGAACGGGCTGTCGCCGAAACCCTCAACTCCATGTCCGCAACAAACGAAGCGCGAGCCATCATTACCGGCCTGATTGCGCGCGCCACGACTACTACAAACATAGATGCCGTCACCCGTGGTTTGATTGAAAGCGCCAAGAACATCGGACTTATCAACGAGGCTGCCGCGCTGGCGGCCCGTGCGATAGGTACGCTCTCAACAAACAAGGGTAGCGAACGCCAATCCATTCTCTGGTCCCTGTTCTCAGGATTCGGGGACAGGGCCGACGCCTGGCTCGCCCTTCTGCGCGAAACCGCCGCAGAGGGTACGCAGGCGGAACACCTTGCCCGTTTACATGGATACTTTACCTTCAAGCCAGAATCTTTGCGCGCGTTCATAGCTCTGGCAGAAAAGGCCGCGCCAGCCATTCGGAAACTAACCTCCCACGAACAGACGCTCCTGTGGCAATCCCTGGCCGACGCACACGACTGCCTCCACGAAACCAACCTGGTCGTTTCCTGCGAGCGCCGCGCCTGCGATGTGTCAACAAACGACCCTGCGAGCTACAGGCGCCTGGCGCTGGCGTCAGCCAATGCCAGGCAGTGGCCGGACTCTGCGGCGGCTGCACGTCGAGCCAACGAAATCCATCCGGAACCTGCATCGCTATGGGCCAGTGGCTGGGCACTGGCAAAGGCTGGCGACGAAAAGGCAGGTTACGAAACCATGGACCGCGCAAATCTTCTGGCGCTGGCCGATGAGGAAGAACGTTTTGCCTTGGTCGAATGCATGAAAGCCTATGGCGCCGGTGATGCGGCAGTCGCGCAACAAAGGTTCATCCTGCTGACCGGCGAATTCGACTCATGGGAGGTCATGGCATGTTTGGCGCCACTCGCCAAGCGGGCCTTCAATGCTGGCGACTTCGCGACCGCAAACCTGATGTACGAGCAGCGAAATCTGTTTAGCCTGCACACATCTTCAGGCTGTATCAACATCGAGGACTATGCTGTTCGCGCTTACTGCAGCACCTTGGCAAGCATCCTCGCCAACATAAGTCAGAGCCGTTTTGAAGAAGCCATGGAACAAGCCCGCCACCTACAAGAGCAGTGGCCATGCAACACGGACCTGTCAATCCGCCTGGGATTCGCGCTGGAAAAGGCCGGTCGCAAGGACTTAGCGACCGAACTCTTCGCAACCACCTTCACGAACTGGTCGGCACTGCTCCGTCAATACCCCAACTTTGTCCAAGGCCACAATTATATTGCTTGGCTCACCGCACGCATGCGACGCGAACTGCCCACAGGGCTTGTACACGCCCGCAAAGCAGTCGAACTTGGCCCCGATTTACACGTCTGCCGGGATACACTGGCCGAAGTGCTCTTCCAACTCGGACGCCGGGACGAAGCCATGATCGAGATGAAGAAATGCGTCGAACAGGCACCCAACAACCTATACTATCGCCACCAGCTCAAGCGTATGCAGGAAGGCGATTCCGCCACCGAACCTTTCGAAGAGTCGGACTAAGCTTATCCGTAAACGGTCAATGGACAAAGTAAGTTAGCCTTTGGCAGCGCGCGCGACCAGCCAACCCGAAAGCGGCTGCACTATCCTGCCGCTTGTACGATCCTTGCGCGTTATCAGGGTCA
>JBIJDW010000175.1:0-6802 GCA_044343885.1 Kiritimatiellia bacterium | reverse complement strand
CGAAAAGGCGATCTGGCCGCATGGCTGTATCGCGTGGCGCATCTCGTGGCGGCGGAAACCGTGAGGAAACGCATGCATCGGGCAAAACGGGAAGAATCGTACGCCGTGGACGAAGCCATCCAAACAGGTGGGTTCGCCGCGAGCGACGTCGCCGACGCGGCGCTGTTGGGGCTGGTTGACGCGGCGTTGCTGAGTCTACCGGAACGGTGTCGAGAGGCGGTGATTCTTCGCTATTTGCAGAATCACAGCGAAGCCGAAGCGGCACGGCGAGTCGGTTGTGCCGTGGGCACGCTCTCGTCGCGGGCCAGCCGTGGCATCGAACGGCTGCGGCAACGGCTGGCCAAGAGCGGCGTCGCGCTCGGCGGCGTGGCGCTCGCAAGCCTGCTCACCTCCGAAGCCTCGGCGGCGATACCGGAAACACTCCTTCCTTCCATCCTGGCGACCGTGAAAACTGCCGCGGCGACAACCGCCACGGCCACGACCGCCACAACAACAGCAGCCATGCTGGCGAAGGGAGCGATAAAGGCCTTGTTCTGGAACAGTGTGAAAACCGCTGTGGTGGCGGCGGTGAGTGCGGGAGTGATTGGCGTCAGCGGCATAGTGGCGGTTCAGGCGATGAACAAGGAAACGGAGCCGAACGTAATCGTGCCCGACGATGTTGGTCTAAGTGGTTTTACAGGAGAAACACGGCGTGTTGACGGGCCGGTGGTCGCCCAGGAGGATTTCCAGTCTGGCCTCGGGAAGTGGCGACCCATGCAATGGGTCAACGGCAAAGTTCAATCCGTGTCCCCCGCTGATCAATCCCGGTTATTCGTGGAGGAAGTTGAACGGGACGGCCGACCAAACCGCGTGGCCGTGATTAACGGATTCGGTCGGCAAAAGGGGAGTCCCCGGATCGGCATCGGCTTCGATCTGCCCAGAGAAGGCGACGCCTACTCCATGGAGTGCGATTTCTTCATTGATCCCGAGACGGACCTTGGCGGGATATTTGCCGGATGGACCGGGAGGTGGTTCCGGATGCGCAAGGAGTTCCTGTACTCGGAGGTGGCTCCGGGAAACATCGTGGTGAAACTGAAGACCTTCTTCAACGGGAAACTCGTTTCCGATACGGCGAATCCGAAATCCGTAATGCCGGAGCGCGTCTACCTCATCTTCGACTCGGAGGTCGCCAGGCTCATGGCAGATAATGTCCTTGTTCGAAAGATGTTGCCGGTGGCGTGTGCGGATGTCGAAGAGGGTTCGCAGTCAAAGAACTAACGCTTGGCGAACGGTGAAAGGATGTTAGCGATGAGCGAGTATAAACTACGTTGCGGGGTTGTTCTTTGTATCGGGATGCTCCTCTTGGTGTCAACAGACGCAAGTGCCGCATCGAACGCCAAGGATGGCGAGATGAGGCCCTTGCAATCCCTGGCACAGATGTCCGGTGTTGAGCCGATTCGAGCAAGGGTGATGACGACAACCGGGTATCAGATCAACATTGCCTATGCGATGCCGGAGGCCAGGATCCGTCCGGTGGAGGGAGACGACCGGGACGTGTTTGGGGAAGACGCGGAAATCGTAACCGTCGGCAATGCTCCGCTGGCCGGCGCACCAGGGTATCCGGTACTGCCGTTCGTGCCGGTTACGGTGATTCTGCCGCCCGACACCACGCTGGATCGTGTGGACGTAACGCCCGGCGCAGCCACTGCGCTTGCCGGACGACACGTGATCAAGCAGGGCCAGAAGAACTTCCCGCTCAGTTCCGTCGAGCCGCATCCGGCCACGCCGAAGGACGAGAAGGTCTACTCGTCCGACGAGCCGTGGCCCGGGAAGACCTTCGAGGTTGTGGGTGTTCAGAAGAAGCGAGGCGTTTCCGAGCTTCTACTGAACCTGTATCCCGTGCAGTACCGCCCGAAGAGCGGCGAGATCGCCTGCATCCAGGCCGTTTCCCTGACGGTTACGGTCAAGCCCGTGGTGCCCTCTAAGACAGGCATCCGATACCGGCAAGATCCGGATGGTCTGCTTCTCCTTCGAGCCGATAATCCAGAGGCCCTGTCGGCGTACGTGGAAAAGGCATCACCGGGCACGGAACCGAAGCCGATGGAAGTCGCGGCGGCCGCTGAGGGAGGCGCGGATACCGGTGGCGTGATGGCAAATGCGCTTCCCACCGGGAGCTTCCAGTACGTGATCATCACCAGCCGGGCCCTGCGCGACGCCACGACGGACTATACGATCCGGAACCTGGTCGCCCACCGGCAGGCACAGGGCGTGACAGCAACGAACATGGCGGTGGAGGACATTTACGCCAACTACTCCGGCGTGGATAATCCCGAAAAGATCCGGAACTTCATTAAGGACGCCTACAATATCTGGAGCACGGACTATGTCCTGCTGGGCGGCGACACCAACATCGTGCCGTTGCGCCTTCTGAGCAATCCGGACTTCACCAATGCACAAATCCCGAGCGACGTCTACTATCAGTGCCTGGACGGGCCCATGAACGGGAACGGCAACGAGTACTGGGGCGAGCCGGACGATGGCGAGGCCGGTGCAGACATTGATATGCTGGCCGATGTCTACATCGGGCGCGCGTCGGCCAAGAATGCGGGCGAAATGGCGAACTTCGTTTTCAAGACGCTGGCCTACGAAAACGACAGCGATTTTGCTTCGTACAAAACCACCGCGCTGATGGTGGGGTGTTGGCTCGGCTGGGGGAACGGCATCTCGGAGTATGGCGGGCCCATGATGGAAGAGATTCGGCTGGGATCATCATCCAACAGCTACACAACGGTCGGGTTTGCGAGCGGGCAGTATTTTACCGCCGACACCATGTATGAACCGGGCAATCCAGTCGAAGAATCCACGATTCTGCCGAAGATCAACAGCAACCACTACAGCATGTTCAATCATCTGGGGCATGGCTGGTACTCCGCCACGATGGGCCTCAACGCCATGCATCTCGACAAGCTCAGCAATACGAAATTCGCCTTTATCTATTCGCAGTGCTGCTATGCGGGCGGATTCGACACAGAGTGTCTGGCGGAGAACTTGACCAGGTCCTCGCGGACCGGATTCTTCGCGGCGGTTATGAACTCCAGAGCGGGGGTCGGATCTCGCGATTCGACCGATGGCGCCAGCCAGCTATTCAACCGCTATTTCTGGGATGGCTACTTCGGCGCAAAGAAGATCCGGACGCTCGGTGCCCTCAATGCCAACGCACATGAGTCCGCGCTGCCACGAATGGGGGTCATTGGAGCAGGAGGAGGCACCCTGCGTTGGTGTTTCCAGCAGAGCAATCTCTTCGGCGATCCCATGACCCGTTTTCCGGAAGTCATCAACCGGAACATCCGCTTTGACAAGCCGGAATACTTTTGCGGCAACTGGGCCACCGTGACGATGACCTCTACCGGCCTTATCGGGCGAACCACGCAAACCGTGGCTGTGGCCACCAGCGGCGGCGACAGCGAGAGCCTGGTGCTATACCCCGACGCGCCGGGCAGCAGCACGTTCACGAACCGGATGTGGATAGACTATGGCGCGTCTTCGCCGGGGAACGGAAAGATCGAGGGCGTCCATGGCACAGAACTGACGGTCAGCAGTTTTGTGCCGGGCGAAGGGATGTCTGTCACCGGCAGGGCAATGATCAACCTGGATTTGCAGATTGCGATCACGACCCCGCCGTTGACGCTTCCCATGCAAACGAATGCCATTTCCATCGCAGGGGTCAACAACGGCAATGTCTCGGCTGCCATGTCGGTCAGCAACGAAGCTACGGGCGCCTGGGCCGCATTCGTGGCGACCACCAACACATGGGTGGCTCCGGCGGTTTCGCTGACGAACGGCGCGAACAAGATCTGGATTTTCGGCACCAATGCCTATGGCCGTTCCGGGAGCAACTTCGTGCTGATCACGCGGGTGGGACCGACGGGCGTTACGAACTACGTCTCGCCCTCGGGTGCACACGTGTGGCCCTACACCTCATGGGCCAACGCCGCCACCACGATCGTCGCGGCGGCGGACGCGGCCTACAACAATAATGTAGTCATGGTGGCGGACGGGACCTATTCCGGGATGGAGGTTGTGCTCGTACGCCCCATCCGTCTGATGAGCCAGAACGGCGCAGCTCGCACCGTGCTGGATGGAGGCTCGAATGGCCGATGTCTCCAAGTGTTGGGCAATGCCCTGGTGCAGGGGTTCACTCTTACCCATGGCGCCGCGGATCTCGGCGCCGGGGCCTACATGCAGGCCGGCACGCTCAAAGACTGCGTTGTTTCGTCAAACAGCGCCTCGCAGCACGGGGGCGGGGTCTATCTGTATTACGGCGGAAGCGTACAGAACTGCACCATTGCGAACAACTCGGCGGTGGACCGCGGCGGCGGTGTCTATATCCTCACGGCCGGCACAGTCGCCGGATGCGTCCTGACCGGCAATTCGGCGGGGTCCAGTGGCGGGGGAGTGCTGTGCTATGGCGGCGGGGTGGTGACCGGGTCTGTGATCAGCGCCAACAGCGCCTCAATTGGCGGCGGCGTGTCTTGTGAAGACGGCGGTAAAGTGAGTAACTGTACAATCTCATACAACACCGCGACGGGTTCCGGCGGCGGCGTAAGCCTCTTCACTTCCGGCACAGTTAACAACAGCCTCATTTGCGGCAACCAAAGCGGATATAGCGGCGGAGGTGCGTATCTTTCAGGATCGGTGATTCTCGAGAACTGCTCGGTGCTGGCGAATGAAGCAGCGGGTTCCGGCGGAGGCATTTACAATGTGTCAGGCTCGGGGTGGGTGCGAAACTGCGTGATCTACTTCAACGAGGCGGTTTCCGGCGATAACCTGGCTGGCGGCGCCAGCTCGAGATACTACTATTGCTGCACCACGCCGTCGCCGACGGGCCTGGGACATGTCACCAATAGTCCACAGGTCGTCGGCATCCATAACGGACACCTGTTGACCAACTCCCCCTGCATTGACAAGGGGACCAATGTCTGGGCCACGGGAGTTGACCTGGACGGCGAGACCCGCATCATTGGCGCCCGGGTGGATATCGGCTGCGACGAATACGCCGCCGGCTCCATTACGGGGGCTTTGAGCGCAGTCATTGCAGATGGCGTGCGCACAGCCGTAACCGGTTACACGCTGGAGTTGATGTCGGATTCGCAGGGTCGGGCAAACAAGATCGTGTGGGACTTTGGCGATGGCGTGATCGTGACCAATCAGACGGTTACCTCTCACGCCTGGTCGTCCGGCGGTGACTACACCGTCCGGCTGTCGGCGTTCAACAACAGTTACCCGGGCGGCGTGTCGACCACCACGGTTGTGCATGTGCTGAGCGGCGTCACGAACTACGTATCGCCGGCGGGCGGGCATGTTGCTCCGTTCACATCCTGGGCGACGGCGGCGACCAACATACAGACTGCCATTGACGCCTGCCCCAATGGCGGTGTCGTGCTGGTGACGAACGGAACGTACGGCACTGGCCAGTACTTCAAAGACGGTTCAACGAACCGGATCGGCATCTACAAGCCGGTCAGGGTGGTGTCCGTGAACGGGCCGGCCGTCACGACGATCACGGGGGATGGAAACTGGTCCACCAACCCGATCCGGTGCGTGTATCTGACGCCCGGCGCCGAATTAAGCGGCTTCACGCTATCGCACGGATCCACCGGCGCTAACGGAAGCTTTATCGTGAATGGCGGTGGCGGTGCCTTCTTCGATTCCGGCGGATTGCTCTCCGACTGCGTGATAACGGCCTGCCAGGGGTACTGGGGTGGTGGAACGTTCCTTTACTATGGGGGGAGCATGGAGCGCTGTACGATCTACGCCAACAAAAGTTACTACGGCGGCTGCGGCGTGTATTGTTACTACGGCGGGAAGGTCGAGAGCTGCGTAATCCGTAACAACACAGGCGGCGTATGGGGTCAGCAGCCGGCGCTGATCTGCCAATACGGTGGCGAAGTGAACAACTGCACGGTAATTCACAACCCGCTTGGAATTTCTTGCTCCTATAGCATTTGGGGGGCGCAGATCAAGGTCCGCAACACGATCAGTTATTACAATACCGGCGCCAACTGGGACACGGCCGGAACCGGGATCACATATGCGGCATGCTGCACCACTCCGCTTCTGGCCGGGGCGGGCAACATGACCAACGATCCGCAGGTGACTGTTCTTGGCCGGCTGCTGAGCACATCGCCGTGCATTGATGCCGGCGTCTCCTCAGGTGCGCCGGCGCTGGATATGGATGGCGAGGCGCGGTGGGATCATCCCGGCCATGCCAACGTCTTCTCCATCGTCGATATAGGCGCGGATGAGTATGTGGATGGTGATGCCAACGGATTGCCGGATTGGTGGGAGTTGATGTACTTCGGTGCCACGAACCAGAGCGGTACGGCAGATGACGACCTCGACGGTCTGAACAACCTGGCGGAATACATCAACGGAACCGATCCTCGCACAGCCGATACGGATGGGGACGGAATGCCGGACGGATGGGAAAACACCTACGGATTAAACCCGCGGGATGCCAATGGCGATGGAGATGCGGACGGCGACGGATTCCGTGATTTCGCCGAATATATCGCCGACACCGTACCGACCAATTCGACGAGCCGACTGACGATACTCGACAGCACGGTGACCGGTGGACAACTGGTAATCAGGTGGTCCGGCGTGACTGGCCGCTTGTACACGGTGATTCTGTCGGCGGGCAACTTGGCGTCCTGGACGAACGCGGCGGACTTTGTGGATGTGCCGGGCACCGGAGGCGTCATGTGTCACACGAACGGCATGGCCCCAGCGAGTCTGCGCTTCTACAGAATCAAGGTCAGAA
>JBIJDW010000174.1:0-6806 GCA_044343885.1 Kiritimatiellia bacterium | reverse complement strand
CCGCCTGCACATTTCCGCACCCGTGATAGATTACCATCAACCCCTGCCGATGACAATGCTCCACAATGGCCTTCACCCACGGCTTGTAGTGTTCCCTCCAGAACGCGGGATTCATGAAGGTGCCGCACTTGTACGCGATGTCGCCCCAGATGACAAAGCCATCCAGTTTTCCGGCCGCCGCCGCGATCTGCGCCTGGGCGCATTCGAGATAGAACCGCCCGATCTGCGCGACCACCGCCGCCATCCGCTCCGGTTCCATCCCGAGCCAGAGCAGATGGTTCTCCGGCCCAATCAGGCGCGTCAGGCACTCGTTGACTTCGATGATGCTCCCGAAGACCGGGAAATCCGGCCAGAGCGAGTTCACCGTATTCACCCAGGGCGGACTATTGCGCTCAAAGCCATCCCCAACCCCCGCAATCTGGTTGTCGCCAGCCTCAAAGTAACGGAGCCGGTCATGAGGGCTGTCAAACGTCGCCACCGCCGCCTCCAGCTTCTCGAGCGTGTCCAGTTCCCACCCGACGAACTCCGGCATGGGAATATCGTGCACCTTGCGCAGGATGGCGCCAAATCCCGTCCTGACGGTCACCTCTTGCGGCGACTCCCGGAGCGTCTCGAAGGGGCGGATCCAGGGATCCATGTTGGGGACGGTAACAATCCAGTCCAGGTCGTAGTAGTAGTACGGGTTCGCGTCAGCCGGCAGATTCAATTCCTGGCGCCAGCGGCGGATAAACCCGCCCCAGAAAAAGTCGCTGATCGGAACCCGGTCCGGCTCCCGATGGCTCAAAGCCGTCTTCATCCGTTCAAGTTTGCGCAGGGTATTCTCCTTGCGCTCCGCCCCCGCCTCCAGCCTGCCAGTCGTTTCAAACATACCCATAACGTTGCTCCATCAATAATGACCAAACTCCCTCACCGCGTCCGCCATGGCCACGATGTTCGCCACCGGCGTTTCTTCCAGTATCCAATCGTGACTGGCGCCCGCCACGAATCCGCCGCCGGGCTTCATGATCTCCAGCACCCGCCGCGTGTCCTCGCGGACGCTCGCGGGTGTGCCATCGATCAGGACATGGTGCGAATCAGTGCCGCCGTTGAACACCATGCGCGCGCCAAACCGAGCCTTGAGTTCCTGCGGCTCCATCCCGCAACAATCAGGTTGAATCGCATGCAAAGCATCCAGCCCCGCCTCGATCATCTGCGGGATCAGCGGCGCGAACCCGCCGCAACAGTGCATCTGCACTTTCAGACCGTAGTCATGCCCGAGATCAATCAGCCGCCGGAGATGCGGCAGAATGAACCGCCCGAACAACTCGGATCCCAGCAGCGGGCCGGTCTGGCTGCCCAGGTCGTTGCCCATGAAGAAGATGTCAATGAGATCGCCGGCCTCGTCGAAGAACCTGCGGCTGGACCCGGCGTAGAAATCGACCAGATGCGTCATCAGCGCGTCAACGAGTTCCGGCTCGTCGTACATCTTCAGATAAAGGTTCTCCATGCCCAGCAGATCGATCGCGTCGTGCCAGAAGGGCGACCAATCGCCCCCCAGAATCGCGAACTCGTCACGCCTGGCCCTGGCCGCCGCCCGGATTCCCGAGACATTGACACAGGCCGGATCGGGCCAGGGATAGTCGTGAACCTGCCGCAGCGAGGCGTCCGCCAGCGGATGCGAGGCCGGTTGTCCGTACTCGTATCCCAGCCGGTCCACCCCGAAGATCGTGCGGCTGACCACGCCTTGCGGAAGCGGCGTTTTTGGGATGTCATACGCGGCGAAAACCCGCCTGAAGTCATCCCCGAGCCGTCGGCGCAAAGCCTCCTCGTCTTTCAGCCCCAATTCTTTCAGCGCCTTTGCCACGAACTGAGTGGACATGCCGAACCACAACGGAACACGGTCCGGCTCCCGATGGGCAAATGCGGTCAATACTCGTTCGCGTGAGTTCATGCTAGACCTACCACTGCGCCGGCTGGAACGTGTCCACGTCCGTCTGTGTTATGATGTGTTTCGGCAGGTAACGCACCGGTTCCACCGTCAAGCCGTTGAACCAGTCGGCACCAGCCTTCAGCGCCACGGCGCCGTCGGCTTCGGCGGACTGATACGTAATCGCGTGGATCTCGCCCGCTTTGACGGCATCCATGCCCACCTTGCTGTTACCGGCGGCCACCACCACGATGTCTCTCCGGCCCGCCTTCTTGCAGGCCTCCGCGATGCCGATGGCCTGCGCCGAATCGTCAGCAGCGCAAATGCCGACAAGCTTGTCTCCGAACCGCATGATCCAGTCCGAGACCACCTGCTGCGTCTTGGCTGCTTCAAATCCCGGCGCCTGCATGTCGAGCGTCTGGATGGCCGGCGCGTAGGCGGTCAGTTCGCTGGCCGGCCCGAAGGTGCGCGCAAAGAAGGGCGATCCGCCCGGCGCATGCCGCACGTAGGCCACGCCGCCCTTGCGGTTCAATTTGTCCGCCCAGACTTTGGCCAGCATGCGGAACTGCCCCCAGTCATCCGGCCCGGTCCAGCAGATGGCATAGCGCATGGCTTCGTTGTCCGGGTGCATATTGCTCAGGATGATCGGAATGCCCGCCTGGTTGACTTTGCGGACCTGCAGGATGGCCACTTTCGCGTCGAGCGCGATCAGGATGATCAGGTCCGGCTTCTCGTTCACGGCTTCGTCGAGCATCTGGTTCTGTACGTCCACCTTCCAGTTGGGCGAGAGAATCCGCAGTTTCATCCGGTAGGCCTCGGCCACTTTCTTCATGCCCGCGCTGTAGGCGGTCAGATACGGATGGTCGCCATTGATGATGGCAATCACGCGCTTGCCGATGGCGCCATCCTTCGGCGACGACGGAATATTCTCTTTCGCCGTGTTCCAGCCCGCATACTCCATGTCGTACCAGTGGCCCGGGTCGGTCTCCGGAAGCGCGTCCGGGTCCTTGGGGCGCGGCGGCGGCGTCTTCGTTTCGAGCGCCAGCAACAACGGCTGGCCCTCCTGCGACTTGAGCCCCGACAGATCCACCTTCAGCGACTCCGCCAGGTTGGCCGCGGCATCGGCCCTGCCCGCACCTGCCGCTGCGGGTTGCTGCTTGCCGCAACCCGAGACGCCCGCCAGCACCGCGCCCGCCGCCAGCATCACCACCGTATTCCTGATCTGACTCTTCATGTTCAGCTCTCCCTTTCTTGTGTCGGAGCCTTTCTCCGCAGTTCTTCCATCAACATCGGACGCCGCCCCCGGGCCTTTTCATGCCGCCGGGCGGCCGCCGCCTCGTGTATGACCACCAGCGCCAGCACCAAGCCGGCGATCAGTATTTTTAATTCGCTTGGAAACCCCAGGGCGTTGAAGCCATTGAACATGGCCGTGAAGGTCAACACGGCGAGCGCGCTGCGCAAGACGCTTCCCTTGCCGCCGGTCATGGCCGTGCCGCCGACAATCGTCGCGGCAATCACGTCCATCAGGCAACTGGCGCCGAGATTCGGCGTCGCGGAGCACATGCTCAAACCGAACAACGCGCCGCCAACTGCGGCGCCCGCACCCGACACCACAAAAGCCCCGACGACGTAACGGGCCGGGTTGACACCTGAGAACCAGGCCGTCTCCCGGTTCCCGCCGACCAGAAAGAAGTTGCGCCCGATCCGTGTCCACGTCAAGACGCCTTGCGCGAACGCCACCAGCGCCACGGTGATCAGCACCCGCGGCGTGAGCACTGGTGCGAGCGGCTTTTCAAGAAAGTCGGCCAGCCTGAAATCCGCAGGGCCGGTCACGCTCACCGAGGAGCCGTGGCTGTAGATGTAAAGGATCCCCTGCAGGATCGTCATGCTCCCCAGCGTCGCGATAAAGGAATTCACACGGGCCTTCGTGACGATCAGGCCGTTGCACAGGCCCACCAGCGCACCGGCCGCCACGGCGACCGCGAAACTCCCCGGCCGCCCTAGGTGCGGCTGCAATCCGATCGTCAGCATGGCGCCCAGCGTCAACGTGGCGCCAATGGTCAAATCCAGTTCGCCGCAGATCAGCACCAGCGTGAAGCCGATGGCCACTGTGGCGTTCAAACACGAGGACTTCAGCACAGTGGTGAGATTGTTGACGGTGCCGAAGCCGTGGGCCACGAACGGCATAATCGCGAATACGAGCGCCAGCAGCACATAGATCCGGTGGCGATCCAGAGCCGCGAGCAGCGTGGTGATCCGTTCCTTATGCATCGTCACGCCCCATTCTTCGGGCCAGAAGGCTGCTGACCCCGACCACAGCCAGGAACACCGCGCCCTTGACGATCCGCTGCGCAAACGTGTCTACGCCCAGCAACGTCAGGATGTTGCTCATCAGGCCGAGCATCAGCACGCCGCCGAGCACGCCGAGCATGCTGCCTCGTCCGCCGGTCAACATCACGCCGCCCAGCACCACGGCCGTGACGGCATCGAAGTCGTACCCTTCACCGTTGTAGTAGGCACCCACCTTGGACAGCGACGTAATCAGGATGCCTCCCACCGAGGCTGCCAGCGCCGAGAGAACAAAGGCAAGGCCTACCGTCCGGGGCATCCGCACGCCGGTCATGGCGGCCATGGACGGATTCGATCCCACCAGTTTGAGCTGCTGTCCGAAGGCCGTCCGCGTGAGCACGTAATGCCCCGCCACGGCGAACAGCGCCAGAATGACCATGGGCAGGGGGATTCGACTCAGAACCTCATGCCGGTAAAGCTCCGTGAAGAGTCTTCCCGCGCCGGTATCGCCGCCCTTCACGTCCGGATAGATCTGCTGATTCGACCAGAGCCAGCGCATTACGCCCATGGTCAGATAGGACATCGCCAGGGTCCAGATGATCGGATTCACGCGGAGTCTGCCGACCATCAGCGCATTGACCAGCCCGATGCCCAATCCGGTGGCCAGTCCGGCGAGCAACGCCGGCACGAACCCGAAGCGCAGCATCTCCACCGCCATCACGCCGGAAAAGGCCATGGTGGTGGGCACGGACAGGTCCGCATAATGCCCCGAATACGTTACGAACGCCACGCCGACCGCCACGATCCCCAGCAGCATGACGCTGTCCACCGTGTTCAGCAGATTGCCGGCCGTGAGAAACTTCGGGCTTACCAGGGCGCCGATCGCCAAAATCAGCGCCACGGCGCCGAAGATGCCGGCCCGGTGAAAGAGCCCGCCCAGCGAGCGAGCGAAAGGTGTGGTGCGCTCAGGCATCCCCCACCCCCCCGTTGGCGGCCAGAAGCACGGATTCCTCGCTCAGCGACTCCCGCGGCATCTCGCGAATCATCCGGCCGTGCCGCAGGATCAGGACGCGGTCGGACAGCGAGACGAGTTCCGGGAGGTCCGACGAGATCAGGATGACGGCGCGCCCCTGCTCCGCCACGTCCTCGATGGCGCGGTGAATGATGACCTTGGCCCCGATATCCACGCCGCGCGTCGGCTCGTCGAGAATCAGGACGTGCGGCTCGACCGCGAGCCATTTGGCCAGCAGCACCTTCTGCTGGTTGCCTCCGGACAGGTTGCGAACCGTGACCTGCGGGTCGGAAGGATGAACCTGCAGCAGGCCCATCAGTCTGCCCAGCGTGCCGGCGCCGCGGCGGGCGGAATAGTGGCAGCGCCGGGTCAGCCTCGGAATCAATGCGGCCAGGAGATTCTCGCCAGACGAAAGCCGCAGTGCCAAACCCAGAGACTTGCGATCTTCCGGCAGATACGCCATCCCCAGGCGGATGGCATCGCTCAGGCGCTTCGGCCGGATCGGACGTCCGTCGAGCAGGAGTTCGCCCGCGTCCGGCGCGTCCGCCGCCACCAAAGCCCGCGCCAGTTCGGTCCTGCCGGACCCCGCCAAGCCCCCGATGCCGAGGATCTCCCCGCAGCGGACGGAGAACGAAACATCGTGAAAGACGCCGGTGCGGGTCAGACCCCGGACCTGCAGTTTCTCCTTGCCGGGCGCCGAGCGCGCCTTGCGGGAGTACAAATCCGAGGCAGCCGCGCGGCCCACCATCATCTCCACCAAGTCGGCCTGCGTGACGTCGCACATCTCCCGTGTGGCGATCTTCTTGCCGTCGCGCATCACCGACACCCGGTCGGCAATTTCCAGGATCTCGGGCAGATGGTGCGAGATATAGACGATCGCCAGCCCCTGCCGCCGCAGGTTGCGAACGATCTCGAACAGGTGCTTGACCTCGTCGCGGCTGAGCGCGGAGGTCGGTTCGTCCATGACCAGGATGCAGGGGCGGTTCCCGAGCGCCTTGGCGATCTCGACCAGTTGCGCCTCGTGCTGCCCGATGTCCTCCACCAGCGTCGCGGGATCCAGCGAGTCGAGTCCGACCCGCTTGAGCAGGGCACGCGCTTCCGTTCGCAGCGCCCGCCGGTCCAGAATCCCATGGCGCGCCGGCAACCGTCCGGCCAGCAGGTTCTCGGCGACGCTCAGCGTCCGGGCGAGGCTCAGTTCCTGATGGATCATCTGGATGCCGTGCCGTTTCGCGGCGACAGGCGAATGCAGCGCCACCTCCTGGCCGCCGATCAAAATGCGCCCGGTGTAGTCCGCGAACGCGCCGGCGATGATGTTCATCAGCGTGGACTTGCCCGCGCCGTTCTCACCGATCAGGGCATGGACTTCACCGGCGCGGACATCGAAATCCACGCCATCCACGGCCAGCATGCCCGTGTACCGCTTGGAAACCTGCTCCAGTTGAAGCGCTAGGCCGATGTCGCTCATCTTATTAATCACAATGGAAGACCTCTGTCATGCCCGCCCACCATTCGCCCTTCTTCCGGTTCTTCAGGGGCTCCTGGCACGGCATACATTCGGCCCACCATTCCTGCGTGGTCTTGTCGGCCGCCATCCGGGCC
>JBIJDW010000173.1:0-6815 GCA_044343885.1 Kiritimatiellia bacterium | reverse complement strand
GATCGTGGATCCTGAGCAGCCCACGCATATCTACATGCAGTCGGTTCGCTACCTCGTGGACTACGACAAGGGAACGTGGAAGGTCGACGCGACGGTGTTGCGGCCACGCGAGGACGCAGGTGTCAAGTTCGGCGGGCAACCCAACCATGCGGGCGGCGTGATGGCGGTTGTCAAGGGGCGGAAGTTCTTCTGGACGCAGAATTCAACGCCGGGTTCAGGGCCTTCGACGCTCTACGAGATGGTGGGCGAGCGCTTTGTGCCCCGACTATCCGTGGAGGG
The DNA here is from genome assembly GCA_044343885.1 of Kiritimatiellia bacterium. Taxonomy (GTDB): domain Bacteria; phylum Verrucomicrobiota; class Kiritimatiellia; order RFP12; family JAAYNR01; genus VGWG01. The sequence continues at coordinate 6,536 of JBIJDW010000173.1, read as the reverse complement.
TCGGAAATGGTGGCTCGACGGCAATAACGACGGGCAGGTACAGGTCTGGGAAGTGCACTACTCGCCCATCGCCGGAAACTACTTCGGCTTGCCCATGGACGGACAACTCAACTTCTACTGGACCCAAGGCATCGGATGGGCCGCGCAGGGCGGGGCCAAGACGACGCAGCCGTACTCGATCGTGCGCTGGAATTTTCTCGGATTCAACGAGCAGGGCGGGCTGACGTACGCAGACCCGACCAACACAACGGTCGTGGCGACCGATCCTGACGGCGGCGCGGTGGCCGCCATTGCGCCGGCCGAGGAAGGCGGGTTCTACGTCGTCGTCTCCGGCGGCTCGCTGGAACGCGGTCAGCGCCACCAGGGGTCAGGGCACCGGGTGGTCAAGTTCTCCGACACGGGCGAGAAGCTGTGGGAATACCACAACGTCCACAACGCCTTTGCCTGGACCAGCGATGCCTACACGCCGGGATACCTAGTGGGCGTTTTCGGCTCGGCGGGCGGTTTGCGCGAGCTGGTGCCCTTCACCGGGTACTATGGCCAGTACTTCCTGCTCGACCCCAAGGATGGCCTGTTCGTGGACGCGCTCGGGCAGGACCAGCGATCGGACTACACGCTCAACCACGCCATGGTGCTGACAGAAAATTTCAACGGCACGCTCTTCCGCCATCCGAAATCGGGCAAATTATACTACTTGGGCGGCGACGCGGACCAGCGCCTGTGGGAGCTCACCGGGGTTGATACCCTCAAACGCGAAACGGTTGCCATCACCGTCACGCCGGAGCAGGTTGCCAAGGCCGAACAGGCGGCTAAGCATAACTTCCTAGCTCAGCAGTCGGCCATCGGCAAGAAGACCGCCAAACTGCCGCGCCTCAAGGAGGCGGCCGCAGACGGCCAATACGCGGAGTGGGGCGCGACCCAGCCGCTCACCATCTGCATGGAAGGCAACCGCACGGTGCAGGCGCAGGTCGGCTACGACGAGACCAACCTCTACGTCCGCTTTCAGGTCGGCGACGAATCGCCGTACCGCAACACGCCCACGGATCAGCGGCTGCTGTTCAAGTCCGGTGACGCCGTAGAGATCTGCCTGACCACGGATCAGGGGAAGCGTCCTTCGCGCGGCCAGAACCAGCAGCAGATGCGCGTCGGCGACACCCGCATCATCCTGGCGCGCACATCGGACGACAAGCTCGTGGCCACCCGCTACCGTTACGTCACGGCGGATACGAATAAAGCCAACGCCTTCAGCGTCGAGACCGCGAGCTCCGGCAAGGACACGCTCGACGAAGTTGTGCCTTGGAACGACCTGCCCATGCACGTGGTTGCGGAGAAGGATGGCTACGTGGTGGAAGTGGCGCTGCCGTGGAAGGAACTGGGCGTGACGCCCGCGAGCGGCCTGGCCCTGCTGGGCGACGTCGGCGTGATCTACGGCAACGAGGGCGGCACCCGCAACGCGATCCGCTATCTGTGGAGCGATAAAAGTCCGGAGGTGTCGATCAACAACGACATTCCCTCCGAAATCCGCATCCGTCCAAATGCCTGGGGAACCTGGATGCTGGAATAGACCTCGCCTGAAATCCTTTCTACTTTTTCTTCTTTGCGCTGGACGCCGGACTGTAAACCGTGGACACTACCGGGGTGCTGCGTTCGGGCAGAACGCCCGGCATGTTTTTTCATTAACGATCACGGGGTGTGGCAATGGCAAGCAAGGCGACGACGAAGCGGGCGCGGACTGTGGCCAAGGCGCTGGTGGTACGCGGCGGCTGGGATGGACACGAACCGGTGCAGTTCTCCAACCGGTTGGTGCCGTGGCTCAAGCTGCGCGGGTTCGAGGTGGTGGTGAGCGACTCGATGGACGCCTACGCCGATCCGGCCGTTTTGGCAGGTTTGCGGGTGATCATCCCCATCTGGACCATGGGCGAGATCTCGGGCGACCAGTTCAACGCGCTCAACGCCGCGGTCCGCTCGGGCGTGGGCCTGGCCGGCTGGCACGGCGGCATGTGCGATTCCTTTCGTAACAACACCGAGTACCAGTTCATGATCGGAGGCCAGTGGGTGGCGCATCCCGGCGGCGTGATTGACTACCAGGTGACCGACCTCGATCCCGTCGATCCGATCACCGCCGACCTCGCGCCGTTTTGGATGCACTCGGAACAGTATTACATGCACACCGACCCCGGCAACGAGGTGATGGCCTCGACGGTCTTTAGCGGGGAACATCAGGGCTACACCTGGATCAAAGGAACGCGGATGCCCATGGTCTGGAAGCGCACGTGGGGCAAGGGGCGGGTCTTCTACAGCGCCCTCGGCCATGTGGCGGTGGACTGGGACGTGCCCCAGGCGTTTGAAATCATGAAGCGCGGCATCCAGTGGGCGGCGGGCTTAGAAATCGTTCCCGAGTTCACCGACCCCTCGGCCGCCTGCTGCCCGTTCTAACTTCCTTGAAAGTTGGGCGTTGGAAGTTGGGTGTTGGGCGTTCAAAACCCTTAACTCAACACCTGTGGCCTGGGGAGGCAGGGGGAATGTACATGTGCCTGAAGCCACGAGCGCGGCTCTGTCTCGCGTGTGAGCGACCTCTCCCGCCGGAAGCGGCGGCCTGTCCCTACTGCGACGAGCCGGCGCCACCGGGTCTCGCTGATCGCCTCGGCGTCGCCGGCGCCCTTTGCGCCGCAGTCTGCGGTGCATTCGCGCTGTGGCTCGCGCGTCCGGGACGGGCGGACTTTTTTCGTATTCCCGGCACACAGGTCGCCGGTGTTTTGCTGGCCGTTGGCGTCGTCTTGCTGCTCGCGCCGGCGGACTGGCGGGGCATTCCGCCGCCGACCCGGCGCGGCCGGCTTGTCGCACTCGTGCGCAAACTGTTCCACCGCTTTGGCGCCGCACTGGTCGGCGTGGCGGCACTGGCCGCGATTCGCGCGGCGGCGCCGTCGCCGCTGGCGGTGCCGCTCGCTGTGGCCACGCTGGTCTTCGCCGCCATCGCCTGCGTTCGTTCGCGCGACGCCCGTTTCGGCTTCCTCGCCGGGCTGCTCATCGGTCTCGCATGAAAAATCTCTACATTCATGTTCCCTACTGCGACGGCAAGTGTCTCTATTGCGCCTTTTACTCCATACGGGGCACGGCGGCCGAACGGGATGCCTATGCGGAACTTCCCGAACTGGAGCTGACGCGCGTATTGGCCGAGGGGGTGTCGGTCACGCCTGAGACCGTCTATTTCGGCGGCGGCACGCCCGCCCTGCTCGGACCGGAAGGGCTGCGGCGGTTGGCATCGGGACTGCGACGGCGGGTTTCATTCGAGGCGGTCGTCGAATGGACGGTGGAGGTGACGCCGCCCACGGCTTCGGACGCGGTTCTGGACGCGCTGCGCGAGGTGGGCGTGACCCGCGTCAGCATGGGCGTGCAGTGCCTGGACGACCGGACGCTGCGGGCGCTCGGCCGTCGTCACGACGCGGCCGACGCGGAGGCCGCCGCGCGGCGCATCCGTGCGGCGGGGTTTGCGAATTTCGGCATCGACCTGATCGCCGGACTGCCGGGTCTGGACGAGCCGGGCTGGGCTGAGACGTTGGTGCGGACGCTGGCGCTGGAGCCTGCGCATGTGTCGGTTTACGGACTGAGCGTCGAACCCGGCAGCGGCCTGGCCCGGCAGGTGGAACGGGGGTTGTCGCTTCCCGGCGAGGAGGAGGGATTGGCGGCGCTGCAGCAGGCAGAGGCGGCGCTGACCGCCGCCGGACTGGCGCGTTACGAGATTTCCAACTACGCCCGCCCCGGATGCGCCTGCCGCCACAACCTCGCCTGCTGGCGCGGGGAGGACTACCTGGGGCTTGGCCCGGCGGCCGCCTCACGCATCGGGCTGACGCGCCGCACCCATGCGGCGGATGCGGCGGCTTATCGCGCCGCGATCACATCGGGGAGCAATCCGCCCAGCGAAGAGGTGACGCTTAGTCCGGCCGACGACGCGACGGAGCGGTTCGTGTTCAGCCTGCGCCTCGCTGAGGGGGGAAGTCCGCGGAGTCACGCCGAACGGTGGCCTGCGGCAGGGCCGAACGTTGCCGCGTGGGAACGCCGGCTGGACGGGCTGGCCCGCAACGGCATCACGGAGAAGGCCGGTCCCGGGCGCTGGCGGCTCACGGCCCGCGGCTGCGAAGTCGCCGACGCCGTCGGCCGCGAACTCCTCGGGTAAGATCCCATGGCAAACGCATTATTGGTAGTTGCGGCGTACTCGCCGTCAATTGCAGCGCCTGGTTAGGCAAAAATGAACCCGTCCGTCCCCTTTTTTACCTAACGGCTCGCGACATCGAAGATTAGCGACTCGTTTCCGCCTTGGTCGTAAAGCGTCAGTTTGCCATCGGCCATTTTATAGGACTTGGCTTGGCCGAGCAGTGTCAGATATGCGTCCTCGGCGCGCATAGCCGGTTCCGAGCCGCCCATCTCCGTGCTTACAAGTGGCCCTACTGAAAAGGCGTCGCCCGAACCGAGTTTATACGGCCCGCTGTAGGTGTTGACACCGCTGTTGCCAGATATCTGTCCATTGGCGAAATTTGCGGTAATCGTGAAGTCAGCAGGGTTCAGCGAACTCAGTGTCCAGGCGGTGAGATTCCACAGTGTTCCGTTCAGCGGGCTGCTTGCTGTAGAATTTGAGTTGTTTTCGCATCCAATAATGCCGACCAGTAGCGTAGCCAGTAGTAGTAACCCAATAGCTTTCATCGTTCGTTCTCCTTGTTTTTCTTGTTCTGCCGACAAGTGATTGAGCCGTTTCCGGCTATCTCCACGTTGGTGGAGATAGTAGATGAAGGCGATTGACAGGACAAGAGCAAAAAATGGACTATCGCGCGGTGGCTAACGGGCTATCCTGCGGATTGTAAGGATAGTCGTATCCCCGCAAAGGAGGGGCCTGAATGGCGCTAAGTTAAGCGGTTCTGATAAACGGACCTTTGTCGCGAGCTTTGTCGCGAGCTTTGTCGAACCCTCTATGGCGAACCGGTTGCGATTCGACAAAGCTCGCGACAAAGAGGATGGAAAGGCTTAACTTAGCGCCCTTCGGGACGGGCATTCCCGAAGCCTCGTTGTCATAATCCTTGTCACAATCATTGTCGACAACAATGGCGACAACGATCTGAACCCTGATCCCTTATCCTCTCCATTGGCCTGCGGCGCGGCGGGGACGCCGTCTACCTCGCGCTTTGCGCCTTTCCCTGAACCCTGAACCCTTCTCTTCCCGTTTTCTTCCACACCCCCAATAACGGCCCCGTTACTTTCTCTGACGCATTGCGCTTGTTTCAAAACCACCCCCATATTACACTGCGGCAATCAAGTGAGGCGCTTGCCAAACCTCCTTCGTCGGTTCTGCAAGCGCAGGTTTCAGAAGCCAGTATTCAGAATTGGAACGCTCTCACGGAAAGCATTTTGAGGTTAAGGGTATGGAAGTAGCCGCACAGCGATCCGTCCGCACCGGGCTTGACCGGGCCTTGCGCGAGGACGGCGAAGCGTTCCGGGGCAAGCGGTTGGCGGTGTTGTGCAATCGGGCGGCCGTCGACGGGACGGGCCGGCCGATCGTGGAGGCGCTTGCGCGAATTCCGGGCCTTTGCCTGAGCCGCATCTACAGCCCGGAACATGGGTTTGCCGTGGATGCCGAAGCCGGGGAACACGTCGGATCGCGAACCGTCGGGCCGGTGCCGGTGGTCAGTCTGTATGGCGACCGCGCGCAACCCTCGGCTGCGGAGCTTGCGGACATCGATTTGTTTGTGGTCGACCTCCCCGACGTCGGCGCACGTTATTACACCTACATGGCCACGATGAAGGCCTGCATGGCGGCCTGCGCGGCGCACGGCGTGCCCATGCTGATCCTCGACCGACCGAACCCGCTGGGCGGCGTGATCCGCGAGGGCGCCGTCGCCACCGTCTTCGGTTCACTGGTGTGCTGCGCCCCCATTCCGATCCGCCATGGCCTGACGCTGGGCGAGCTGGCCCGGTTCTTTCAGACCCGGTTTTTTTCCGACACCGACCTGCGGGTCGACGTCCTGACCGTTGAGAACTGGCGGCGCGACCAGTTGTTCGCCGATTGCGGACTGCCGTGGGTCGCTCCTTCGCCGAATCTTCCGACCGTCGAGAACGCGCTGATGTACGTCGGCGCCTGTCTATTTGAAGGGCTGAACCTGAACGAGGGACGGGGGACGGAAACGCCGTTTCTCGTGTGTGGCGCGCCCTGGCTGGCGCCGGAGCCGATCCTTGCGGAAATACTCGCACCCGAGCAAACCGGCGTGGCGCTGACGGCGATTCGGTATACGCCTCGGGCGATTCCCGGCAAGGCCGCCAACCCCCGTTATCGTGATACCGTCTGCCCGGGCATCGCGATGCGGGTGACCGATCCGCAGGCGGCTCGTCCGCTGACCACTGTCTTGGCGCTCATCAGCGCCATCTGGCGGCGTCATCCGGAACTGGAATGGAGTCCCTTTTTCGACACACTGGCCGGAGGCCCGTGGATCCGTGAGCAGATTCAGTCGGGACGTCCCCTCTCCGACAGCCTCGAAAAAGGGACTCCATTC
>JBIJDW010000171.1:0-6911 GCA_044343885.1 Kiritimatiellia bacterium | reverse complement strand
GCGGCCAAGGTGATCGAGGCGCGCAAGGGGTGCGTGCTGATCGTCAACAAGTGGGACCTCTCGCAGGCCAAGGGAATTACGCAGACACAGGCCGAGCCGGCGCTGTTCGAGTCCATGGGATTCATGGCCTATTGTCCGGTGGTCTTTATTTCGGCCAAGGACGGATATAACGTTCGGAAAAGCATCGATGTGATCGACGCCGTGGCGGCGCAGACGCGGTCCACGCTCCCGACCGGCATGCTGAACCGGGCGGTTGAAGAGGCTTGCGAGCGCATCCAGATGCCGACCTGCGGACGCAAGCACCTGAACGTGTTTTATGCCACGCAGACGGGCGTGGCGCCGATCCGCCTCCGGGTGTTTGTGAACGACATCAAGCTGGTCAAAAAGTCCTTCATCGACTATCTGGAGCGAAAACTGCGCGAACGGTTCGGACTCGAAGGGGCACCGGTGGTGCTTGCCTTCCGCGAGCGGACGCGCCCCGACCGCGAAGGGGGCAAGGCGGCCGCCGCGCCCGCCCGCACCTCGTCCAACTACCATATCGCCCGGAAGGCGCGCAACCGCCACAGCGGCGGTTAGAATGCAGAACCTCGTGAAGGCCGGGAAAGCGGTCAGCCGTTGATGCGGCGTGTCCGGATGAGGCGGGCTAGGCGGAGCGCCTGTTTCGGGTCGAATTGCGCGGGCACCAGCGTTAGCGCGTTGGCCATGCCGCAGCCGAGGCCGGCGCAGACGGCGTCGGCGACCGCGCCACCGTTGGCGAGCCAGGCGTGAATAAACCCCGCAGCCGCGCAGTCGCCGCTGCCGATCGGATTCTTCACGGTGATTGCCGGCAGGTCGAAACGCACCGCACCGCAGGCGCCGAGCAGGTAGGCGGGCTTGCCTCCCTCGGTCACCCAGACCCAGCGCGCCCCCGCCGCGCGTAACCGTTCCGCAGCGCCGAGGATCGCGGCCTCAGTGGTGCAGACCGTTCCCCATGTCTTTTCCAGCTCACGCACGTTCAGCTTGACCAGCAGCGGACCATAAGGGAGGGTGCACAGCAGTCCGCCGCAATGGGAATCGATCACCACCGGCACGCCGGCGGCCGTCGCCACCTGCACGAAGGGTGTGTAAAAATCGTCCGCCACCCCCGGCGGCAGCGTGCCGCTGATCGCCAACAGCCTCGCTCGTGCCGCCAGCCTCCGGTTGCGTCTGACAAACGCATCCCACGCCGCAGCGTTCGGCTTCGGTCCTTCCTCGATCAGCTCGGTGCTCATGCCCGCTCTGGTGTCAATAACGGTCGTACACGTCCGGGTCGCCCCGGTCAGCGTGGTGAAGCCCGGGCGGACGCCGTGCGCGCGGACATACGCCGCAACGAACCGCCCCGGCGCGCCGCCGTTGAACCCTGTCACGCCGGTCGGCGTGCCGAGCGTGGCCAGAGCCACGGCCATGTTCAGGGCCTTGCCTCCGGCGGTCTGATGGCACTCGACCGCGCGGTTGACTTCTCCGAGTTCGACCTGCCGGAACACCAGCGTGCGCTGCAGCGCGGGCATCAAACCCAGGCAAATCACGTTCTGACGCATCAGGAGATTGCGGATTTTTTTCACCGTCTCGTCCTCCCCTCATGGACTGGCAGCGGGCACCGGCGATGGCAGGCGGGTTTCGCCCGCTTCGAGCGCGTCGAGCGCCGCCTGCGCCGCAGCCGCCTCGGCGGCGCGCTTGCTCGCCCCCTCCGCCTCGGCCGCGAACCCGGTGCTCAGCGAGACCCGCACGCGGTACTGCGGATGGTGATCGGGGCCGACGGTTGCGACCAGCGTGTAAACGGGAACCGAGCCGTCGCAGGCCTGCGTCCGTTCCTGAAGCCGCCCCTTGGGGTTATCTGCATGCAGAACGGCCTCGATCCGATCGGTGTTGAATTGTCCGGCCAGAAATCTCCGGAAGAAAGCCCTCGCGGCCTCGCAGCCGCCATCCAGCCAGATGGCCCCCAGCAAGGACTCCAGTGTGTCGGCCAGTGCCCCCTCGCGGTCACGCCCCCCCGATCGTTCTTCCGACTGACTCACGCGCATCAGTCCGCTCAGGCCCATCCGGCGGGCGATTTCAGCCAAGGTTCGGCCATTGGCGACTTGGATGCGCAGCACGCTCAGCCCGCCCTCATCCGTATCGGAGTGGTGGGTGTATAGGTGTTCGGCGGCCAACAGCCCGAGGACCGCGTCGCCGAGGAATTCCAGCCGCTGGTTGTTGGTTCCGGTCTTGGCGTCGGTGCGCCACGAAGGGAGTGTGAGGGCGGTCGTCAAGAGTGTGACATCGACAAACCGATAGCCGACGAGAGCCTCGATCGCATCGGCCAGCCATCGGTTATCGGTCACAACCGGAAGGTCTTCAGGCAGACGGTCGTCAGCGAATGCGCCACGCTCTTTTTCCACGCTTATTTCTCTTCTTCTGCGAGCAGCGCCTGAATGCGCTGCACCACGATGGTGATCTCGTTTTGATTCTTCAGCACCGTGTGCAACAGGTTGCCCATCTCGACACAGCGGTGCAGGGACGATAAACGTCCCCGCTCTAGAGTGGTTCGCCGTTCCATCAGGCTGGCCACCGCACGTTCGAGGTCAACGATTCGTTCATCGGCATGGGAGAGGGCGCTGCGCAAATGGACAATTTGCGCAAACATCTGTTCCGGGGTCTCGTCTAGATCGGCAATCTCCATCCCATTAGGAATGGGAACCTGAACCCGTTCTCCGCATTCGGTGCAGGCCACGGTCAACCCGGCGCCGCGAGCATTGATGACCAATGCGTGGCCGCAGTGCGGACAGGAGAAATCGATGTCAGCCCCTTCTTCGATGGGGTTGCCTTGGTCGTCGATGCGCCATTCTTCGGCCGTACGCGCCAAAGCGTCGGCAGGCGGTTGGCCGCCACCGTTGTTCTTCGCGTGTTCAGTCTGGCTCATATCACCTCCATTACGGCGCGGCGATTCAAGCGGCAGGCCTGTTCCTCATTCGAGAACGCGAACGGCAGCCATCAGGCCTTGACAATATCCGCGCTCTTCAGGCAGGACGCGCAAATCTTGATCTGACGAGAATTGGGGCCATCCTTGATCCGGATGCTGCGCAGATTCGGAAGAAAACGACGCTGGGTAATTCCGGTCGTGTGCAAACCGATGCCGCCCTTGTACTTGGCAAGGCCGTGACGCACAATCCGATTGCCCGTCATAGGCCCCTTGCCACACATATCACAAACTCTGGACATAAACTATTCTCCTTGGAAAAGGGAAACAAGGATAGCATTGCACAGCGAAATGAGCAAGGGTAAATTACGGGCCATTTACACCAGCACAAAATGGAGCCACACCGGCAGGGTCAGCAGACAGACCAAATGGGTGACGAACACCACGGCGGCGGCAAAGCCCGGATCGCGATCATGCAGCTCCGCCAGCGACACGCTTACCATGGCGCTCGGCTGCACCGCCACCACCAGCATCGCGTTCAGGGACAATCCGTCTAGGGGCAGCACGAGAAGGAGGGCGATCGCCAGCGCGGGCACCACCACCAGGCGGAGCAGCACCGTGCCGACCATCAACCGGTTCCAGGCGTGGTGAGGACGGATATCGGCCATCCGGCAACCGCACACCACGGCCGACACCGGTACGGCCGCACCGCCCAACAGGTGGCAGGTGTCGAGGCCCACCCGGAATGTCTCGTCCAGCATCCCGCCCGCCGCAGGCAAAAGCCCGTGCGGCGCGAGCGCCGCACGCAGGCCGGTCACTGCGAGCGCTGCGGCCAGAGCCAGGAGTGGAGGGCTGAGCAGGTGCTTCAGGGATGCAATCGACGGTTTCGCGTTGGTCAGGGTCCTGATCCCCAACGTCCACACGAAAAGCTCGGCCCCCAGCGCAGCAAACGCGATCAGCGCCACCGCCCGCTCCCCCCAGAGGCTCGCGACGATCATGATCGGCAGAAAGGAGTAGTTGTTCGCGGCAACCACGAAACGGAAGCACGCCCGCGTCGGCTCCGGTTGCCCGCGCAACAGGGGCAGACATCCCCGTCCCACCAGCCAGCCAATGGACTGGATCAGAAAGACGGTCACTGGAAGCATCCAATTGGCGCACAGCTCGTCCCAGGACAGGTTTCGGATGATCGCGCTGAACACCAGTGCCGGATAAAACAGGGTGACCAGCACGCGCGAGAGCTGCCGGTTGAAAACCTCGTCGACGACCTGTCTACGGCGCAGCCACACGCCGCCGGTCATCATGAGGAAAATCGCCGTGATTCTCAGGAAGATTGAAAACATGATGCCAGCACCTTGCAATACGTGACGCGCGCGTCGCCGACATCGTAGAAATCGGCGAGCACCTCGGCTTGATCAAACCCGGTCCGCTCATAAAATGCGCGCGTGGCGGCGTACTGCGGGCGTCCCGACGTCTCGGCATACAACCGCGTGCCTCCGCGCCGCCGCACCTCCGCCTCGGTCTCTCGCAAGAGAATGCGTCCCACGCCGCCGCCCTGCACCGCCGGATCGACGGCGATCCAGTAGAGGTCGTAGCTCGAACGCGTGCAGGGAACCGGGCCGAAGCAACTGTAGCCGACGACCGTGCCGTCCAGCTCGGCAAAGACGAAGAAGTATCCCGACGGCTCGCCCTTGGCCAGGCGTTCTTCCACCAGCTCCCGAGCCACACCCACCTCGTCGGCATGGAAGAACCCGGTGGACGCGACGATCCGCCGTACGGCCTCGGCGTCTTCGGACCGCACGTTGCAGCGGAAGCGGATCGATGGCGCTGGCGCCGACGCCGCGCCGCCGGGGCGTCCGCGGACAACCGGGCTGGCCGCTGCGGCGCCGCCGCGCGCGCCGCGCCGCCGTGCCTCCTCGGCCAGACCATCGATCGCCGTGCCGTACTCGATCCCGGCCGCATCCAGCGCGGCGGCGAACCCGGCGTCCGGCGCCAGACACGGATTGGCGTTTACCTCCAGAATCCACGGCTGCCCGTCTGCATCGACGCGGAAATCGACCCGCGCGTAGCCGGACAGCCCGAAGACTCGCCAGCAGTCCCGCGCGAGGCCATCGAGCCTGGCGCACAGCGCGGCCTCGGCCGCGCGATCCACAAAACACCGCACCGTATGCGCGCACTCGAACGCCGTCTCGTCCCATTTCGCCGCATAGCCGATGATCCGCGGCTTGTCCGGCGGATAATCGACGAAGACCAGTTCGGCGGGCGGAAGCGTGCGCACCGAGCCATCCGCGGCCGCGATGAGGCCGACATTGAACTCGCGGCCCTCGATATAGCGTTCGGCGAACCAGCCGCCACCGCGGCCGGCCGCCACGGCCTGCGCCGCCGCAGCCGTTACGCCGCGCAAGACACTGGCGTCGTCGAGTCCGACGGACGCATGCTCCCAAACCGACTTGACGATCCAGTCGGCCCGGCCGCGCTCCGGAGTGATCGGGTCCTGCGCCTCGACCCAGTCGGCGGTGGGCAGGGAGGCCGCGCGCAGCAGCCGCTTGGCCAGCAGCTTGCCCGACGTCGCGAACTGCGCCTCGGACGAATTGCCGGTGAAGACCACGCCGACCGACTCCAGCGCCGCCGGAGCCAGATGGATCAGGCGGCCGCTGCCGGCCAGGCTCTCGACCAGATTGAAGACGACGTCGGCGTCCCGGACCGCCGGGTGGCAGACCAGCGCTTGCAGATTTAGTCCGCACGGGACGACCCGCACCGCGTGCCCCGCCGCTTCCAGCGCGGCGCGGACCGCCGCCGCCTCATCCAGCACATCCCGCTCATCGGGCGGCGCGCCGGGCGGCACGTCCTGATGGATGATCGTGAGGGTCATGATCCCTTCCCTTCGCCGCGCCTGTGCTTGTCAAAGTGGATCAGGCAGAAGAGCTTCTCCAATTCCATGCGGATATCGATGTTCTGCACACAGAACTGCTCGTCGCTGCGCAGCGGTGTGGGGGTGAAATTGAGCACGCCGCGGATGACGCCGGTGCTGCGGAGCTGCTCCAGCAGGTTCGATACAGACTGCTCGGGCGTGCAGAGGATCGCCACTTCGATGCCGTTCTTTTTTATATAGGCGGGCAATTCCCCGACGTCGAGCACCGGCACATCGGGGACGGGTGAGACGACCTGCGGGTCGCTGTCGAATCCCGCCACGATGGAGACGCCGCCGCGGCGGCCGCCGAACGAGCGCAACAGCGCCTGCCCGATTTTTCCGCAGCCGATGACCACGGCGCGGCATTGTTCCGATGTTCCCAGAAGCGCGGCCATCTGCGTCAGCAGGCCAACGATGTCATAGCCGCCCCGTTTGACGCCGCGCATGCCGAACACCGCGAAATCCTTGCGCACCTGCGAGCCGGAAAGGCCCAGCGCGTCACCGAGATTCCCTGAGAACACCTTGCTAAACCCCATTCCCTGGAGCTTCAGCAATACGGATCGATAACGCGACAGACGCTCGACGGTTTCGCGGCCAACCTCAAACGGCGTCTGTTTTTCTGTTCGCTTGGTCCGGGTCATGGGTCGCCTCCGTCTGAGCGGTGTCGGGGTTATGCATCCTGTTTATGAAATGGCTTGTCATGGGCCCAAAAGGTCAGCAGAAGGCCGTGCCCTCTTTCACCGAACGCATAGCGTCTGGTCCCTTGGGTCGGCCGTGGACACCACAACCTTGCCAGGCTTCATCCCATCCGCAATGGCATGCAGCACCATGTCCCCGGTCTGGCCCGTCGGGCGCAAAATGACCAGGGCGCGTCCGCGCCACAGGCGGTGCTCCCGACCGCGGTACGGTGCCGTGGTCTTGGGGTCGGCATTGGCCACGGCGACGATCTCGCCAGGTCCCTCGACCGCGAAGCGGACCGAGTCGGCGGCGTCGGGAACGGGGCGCCCGGCGCTGTCGCAAAGCTCAACCGTGACGTACGCCAGGTCATTGCGATCGGCCAGGATGCGGGACCGGTCCGCCGTCAGGCGC
>JBIJDW010000170.1:0-6943 GCA_044343885.1 Kiritimatiellia bacterium | reverse complement strand
TCGGGTTTGTCATGGCCCGGCCGTACGTCAGCATGTTTCTGGCGCTGTGCGCCGAGCTGGGGACCATCGTCACGCTCCCGATCGCCCATGCGTTCGGCATGTCCTGGAAGGATTCGGCATCCATCGCTCTGGTCGGCGGAGCCGATGGCCCCATGGTGCTGTTTGGTGCGCTCAAGCTTTCACCCAATCTGTTCGTGCCGATCACCGTGGTGGCTTACCTTTACCTCGGACTGGCTTACGGCGGATTTCCCTATTTGGTCAAACTGATGGTGCCCAAGCATATTCGCGGCATCCAGATGCTTCCCAACAAGAAAGACCGGCCGATCACATCCGGCCAAAAGATGGCCTTCGCTGTGATCTGCTGCATCATTCTCTGTTTTCTGTTCCCCGTCGCCGCACCGCTGTTCTTCTCGCTTTTCCTGGGCGTTGCCATCCGCGAGTCGGGGCTGAAACCGTTCCAGACGCTGGTTTCCGAGACCGTCCTCTACGGGGCCACGCTTTCACTCGGGTTGCTGCTGGGCGTCCTGTGTGAAGCGGGAACGATTCTGTCACCCGTGGTGCTGCCCCTGCTCCTGCTGGGCGTTCTGTCGCTTCTGCTGTCCGGGATCGGCGGACTGCTCGGCGGATATATCCTGTATTTTCTTTCCGGCAAAAAATTCAATCCGGTGATCGGCATTGCCGGCGTCAGTTGCGTCCCCAGCACCGCGAAGGTGGCGCAGAAATGCGTGTCGGAGGTCAACCCGAACGCCATTATCATGCAATATGCGCTCGGCGCAAACATTTGCGGGGTTATCACCACGGCGATCATCGCGGCGATCTACGTCAGCATGTTTTCCCACTAACCTCTTTTCGAAACCAGGATCATCGTCATGAATGCATGGAAGATAGTCTTGATCACCGGTGCCTTGACAGCAGCAGTCTCCTTTTTTATCGCCGGCACGATTCATCTGCTGAGCGCGTTGATCCGGCGATTTTCGGCGCCGGAGCTTGAACCTGCGACGCCGACTGTCGGCCTTCTGTTGCAAGCCGGCGCACAACAGGACATGGATATTGCAGTCGCTATTGCTGCGGTGAAAGAGTATCTTGTAAATTCTGTTGGAATTTCTGATTGACCGGGTAAAGAGGTGGCAGTTCATGATGGCGAATATGATTCCATGGATGGTCGGCTTCCCGCTCCTCGCGGGCCTCGTTCTGTTTTTCATTCGACAGGACACACGGCGGCGTTACGCGGTGTATGTCGCAACAGTGATCATGGGCGCGGGGGCGGTCGTATTGGCCTTGAATGCTGCTCAAGACACGACGATCCTCGATCCTTCCGCGCACACGATCAGCCTCGTCATGCTGGTGATTGAAACGGTGATAGCCGGTTATCTTGTCTGGATCACGGTGCGGGCGAAGCAATTTCTGGCGACCGGGCTGCTTCTGGCGCAGTTTCTTCTGGCGGCTGGTTTTGAATGGCAGACGCTGGTCCATCCAGCCGCCGAGCCGGTCGCGGCCGTGGCTGTATCGGCGTCGCCGTGGCTCCTGTGCGACTCCCTGTCTGTGCTCATGGTTCTGATCATCGGCTTGATTGGCGGCTTGATTTGCATTTATGCGCCGGGGTACATGCGGGAATTCCACGAGCGGCATCATCCCGAATTGCGCGACCGCCGCCCGATGTTCTTTGCCACATTCTTTGTTTTTCTGGGCGCGATGTTCGGCATCGTCCTGGCCAACAATCTGAGCTGGATCTACTTCTTCTGGGAGATCACGACGCTCTGCTCGTTTCTGCTGATCGGCTACAAGGAAACGGCCGAATCCAAGACCAATGCCATGCGCGCGATGACGATGAACCTGATGGGCGGGCTCGGTTTTGCGGCGGCGATTGTTTTGCTGGGCAGTCACGGGATTGACAACCTGATGACTCTGCGCAGCCAGGGTGTCGGCGAACAGGCGATCATCATCGGCGCCGGGCTGCTCGCGTTTGCCGGAATCACCAAGGCGGCGCAATTTCCGTTCGCCGGCTGGTTGCGCGGTGCGATGGTGGCCCCGACGCCGGTTTCCGCACTGCTGCATTCGAGCACGATGGTGAAAGCAGGCGTCTATCTGGTGCTCCGCCTGGCTCCGAATCTGGAAGGAACGAAAGTGGGCATAATGGTGGCGCTGGTGGGCGCGATTACGTTCATGGTCGGGTCCCTCGTCGCCGTCTGCACCAGCGATGCCAAAAAGATTCTCGCCTACTCCACGGTTGCCAATCTGGGCCTGATTGTCCTCTGCGGCGGACTCGGTACCCAGGAGGCGGTCTGGGCGGGCATTCTGCTGATCATCTTTCATGCCGTGGCCAAGGCGTTGCTCTTCCTCTGCGTGGGCGTTGTCGAGCACAAGCTCCACAGCCGAGATGTTGAAGATATGGCCGGCCTGATCTTGCGGATGCCCAAACTGGCCGTGATGATTGAGATCGGCATTGCCGGGATGTTCCTGGCTCCCTTTGGCATGCTCATCAGCAAATGGGCGGTGCTCAAGGCGATCGTGGATGCGCATCCACTCCTCTCGATCTTCATTGTCTTCGGCAGCGCCGCCACGCTCTTCTTCTGGGTCAAGTGGCTGGGCAAGCTGTTGCAGATCACCGGCTCGATGGAAAAGAAAGAGAAGAACATCGCGGGTGGCCAATGGGTCGCGCTGACGGCACTGGCGGCGCTCACGATTCTGACGTGTATGGGCTTTCCGCTGATCTCCACGCATGTGCTTGAGCCGTATATCGGCGGGGGCTTCCATGCGGTGGACTGTGTTTTGGGGCAAGGCAACCTGATTGTCATGGGATTGATGCTGGGCATGGTGGCGATGTTTCCCCTCAGTTTCTTCAATTACAACCGCCAGGTGAAGGTGGTGGACGCCTATCTCGGGGGCGCCAATCTGGAATCCTCGGATGGCCGGGCACGCTTCCAGGGATCCGCCGGTACGGTCCGCGATCTTTCGATGCGCAATTACTACATCGGTCAACTGCTGGGCGAAGAACGGGTGTTCAAGGCAGGCTTCTGGGCGGCCATCGTGGCCCTGGCGGTGCTTGCCGGCATCGTTTTCCTTCCACTCGGATTGCCTGCGGAAGTGATTCCGACCCTCGCGCCTCACGCACTCTCGCTTAAGGAAGTCGCTATCCGTCTCGCCGCCTATCTGGCGCTGGCTCCGCTCATCGGCGGTTTGCTGGCCGGCCTGGACCGCAAGTTGACGGCCCGCATGCAGGGTCGGCGGGGGCCGCCGATCCGGCAGGCGTTCTACGATGTCGCGAAGCTCTGGAGCAAGGAGAGTATCGTGGTTCGCCGGTCGCAGAACTTCTACATCCTGTTTTTCTTTCTCTTTGCCGTCTTCTCGGGCGCGCTCTTCTTCTGCGGGTCCAACCTGCTGCTGGTGACCTTTTCGCTGACGCTCGCCGGAATCTTCTTCATTCTGGCGGCCTACAAGGCGAGTTCGCCCTACAGCTTCATCGGGGCCGAGCGCGAGCTCCTTCAGATGGCTGCCTATGAGCCGATGGTGCTGCTGGCCGCCATCGGCATGTACATGACCACCGGCAGCTTTCGCGTGGACGACATCTTCGCCAACCCGGTCAATCCGCTGAAGCTCATGCTGATGTTTATCGGGTTCCTGTACATTCTCACGATCAAGTTCCGCAAGTCGCCGTTTGACTTGGCCACCTCTCACCACGCGCATCAGGAGCTGGTCAAGGGGATCACCACCGAATTCTCCGGAAAGATGCTGGCCTTGATCGAGATCGCCCACTGGTATGAAAACGTGGTGTTGTTCGCCTGGGTGGGGCTGTTCTTCGCCTTCAACCTCTGGGTCGGCGCGGCGGCGATGGCGCTGGTCTTCTTCCTGATGATCTTCATTGACAACACCTTCGCCCGCATGAAATGGCAGGTCGCCATCACGAGCGCGTGGATCGTCACCCTGACGTTGGGGGTTGGAAATTTGGTTCTTCTCGCGTTTTGGCAATGAAAGAACAGTCGGCATGAGTGCTTTAAAAAAATCCCCTTGGGTGATCCATTACGATGCGTCGAGCTGCAACGGCTGCGACATCGAAGTGCTGGCCTGCCTGATGCCCAAATTTGACGTCGAACGCTTCGGCATCATCAACACCGGCAATCCCAAGCACGCGGACATCTTCTTGGTCACCGGCTCGGTGAATGTCCAGAACGCGCCGGTGGTCCGCAACATCTATGCCCAAATGCCCGAACCGAAGGTGGTCGTCGCCATCGGCATCTGCGGAACCTCCGGCGGCATATTTCGCGAGTGCTACAACGTGCTGGGCGGCATCGACACGGTGATTCCGGTCGACGTCTACGTGCCCGGCTGCGCGGCCCGTCCCGAAGCCATCATTGACGGCGTGGTTCGCGCGCTCGATGTGCTGGAGGAGAAGCGCCGTTTCATGAAAGCCTCGGCCAGCGCGATCAGCGGCGAGTTCCTGATCAACCGGGCCAATCAGAAGGACATCCCGGAGATTCTCGCGTTGCAGAAGATCGCCTACCGCAGCGAGGCCGAACTGTATGGCGATGACAGTGTCCCGGCGCTCGGCCAGTCGCTGGAACAAATCAGCGCGGATTTTGACCGCATGCTTTTCCTCAAGGCAGTCGTCAACGGGAAGATCATCGGCTCGATCCGGGGCATTCGCACAGAAGACACCGCGCATGTAAGCCGGGTCATGGTGCATCCGTATTTTCAGCGAAAAGGCCTGGCGACCCGCCTGATCCGGCAGATCGAGCAGGAACTTGGCGATGTCCAGATCTATGAGGCGTTCACGGGGCATCAGAGTCTCCGAAACCTCCATTTGTATGGCAAGCTCGGATATCGCCAGGTTCGGACAGAACCTTTCTCTCCGACGGTCCAGTGGGTTTATCTTCAGAAGGAGCGCACATGATCGAAGAGCAGACAATCATCCCCGTCCTACCGGAAACGCTGGTTGCCGAAACGCGCAAGATGCGCGACCAGGGCTACCGGCTGGTTCAGATTTGCGTGACGCGGCTGGGCGAAGAACTGGAATTGGATTACAGTTTTGACCTCAACCGCCGGTTTGTGAATTTCCGCTTCCGCCAGCCAAAAATCGGGGCGCGCGTCCCGAGCATCACCTCGGTCTATTGGTGCGCCTTCACCTACGAGAATGAGATCAGCGATCTCTTCGGCGTTCAGGTGGACGGCAATGCCCTGGATTTCAAAGGAACCTTTTACATGACCGCCATGAAGCATCCCTTTATCCACGATGCCGCGCCGATTCCGACTGCGGCCCAGCCCCTGCCGGGAGGTCAGTAATCATGGGAACGCGCACACTGATTCCGTTTGGCCCGCAGCATCCGGTGCTTCCTGAACCCATTCACATTGACCTAGTGGTTGAAGACGAGAAGGTGGTTGAGGCGATTCCGTCCATCGGCTTCATTCATCGCGGACTCGAAAAGCTGGTTGAAAAGAAGGATTTCATCGAGTACGTCTATGTGGCCGAGCGCATCTGCGGCATTTGCAGTTTCATCCACGGACAGACCTACTGCCAGGGCATCGAAACGATCATGAAGATCCCGGTTCCCCCGCGCGCGCATTACCTGCGGACGATCTGGGGCGAGCTTTCGCGGATTCACAGTCATCTGCTGTGGGCGGGGCTAGTGGCCGATGCCTTCGGTTTCGAGTCGCTGTTCATGCATAGCTGGCGCATTCGCGAGCGCGTGCTCGATCTCATCGAGGCCACCACCGGCGGCCGCGTCATCTTCGGTTCCTGCAAGGTCGGCGGCGCCCGTCGTGACATTCCGCCGGAGCAGATGCGCTGGCTTCTGGGAGAATTGGCGGAGGTCGAGAAGGAGATGCGGCTCGTCGTGGACATCTTTCTGAACGATCATTCGGTCAAACACCGTCTCTGCGGCGTGGGAGTCATCTCCAAGAACGATGCCGTGGCGCTGGGCGCCGTCGGGCCGACGCTGCGCGGCAGCGGCGTGGCCGATGACATGCGCCTGCTGAAGTACGCGGCGTTTGGCGACCTGGAGTTCCAACCGATCATGCGAAGCGATGGCGACTCGTACAGCCGGTGCGCGGTGCGTTGTGCCGAGCTGTTTCAATCCGTGGATCTGATCCGGCAGGCGGCGGCCAAGATGCCTGCAGGAGAGATCGCGGTCAAGGTCACCGGCACCCCCGACGGCGAGTTCTTTTCGCGCGTCGAACAACCCCGCGGGGAAGTCGTGTATTACATCAAGGGCAATGGCTCCAAGAATCTGGTTCGCTTCCGCGCGCGCACGCCGACCTTTGCCAATGTGCCTCCACTGGTCAAGATGCTGGCGGGCTGCGAATTGGCCGACGTTCCGGTTCTGGTTCTCACCATTGATCCCTGCATCAGTTGCACGGAGAGGTAAATTCCATGGCTTTTTTCCAAATGAAGAAGATGATATTGGGGTGGACCTTCCGCACGCCCGTCACCACCCGCTATCCGTTTGCCCCCCGTAAGATCTGTCCCGGGTCGCGAGGGCGTCTGGATATCACGATCTCCCAGTGCATCTTCTGCTCCGTGTGCGCGAAACGCTGTCCGACCGATGCGCTGGTGGTGGACAAGACCAACAAAAAGTGGCACATTGACCGTTTGCGGTGCATCTCCTGCGGCTACTGCGTGGAACTGTGCCCTAAGAAGTGCCTAGCGCTGGCGGGAGATCATGGCATTCCGACCGTAACCAAGGACAAGGAGACGTTCTGAAATGCACGAGGATCATCTGATTGACGGCGTCATTGCCGACGTGAAGCGACGGATTCAGGAGGCGGGCGCCTCTCGTGCGGGGCGCATCGTGTTGGAATTGAGCCCGGATTCCCACATGGACGAACTCTCGGTGAGCATGCATCTGGAGTCACATCTGGCGGAAGAGCCGACTTTGGCCGGCGCGGTGATTGCGTTTCGGCATGTGCCGCCACGTCTCTTCTGTCCGGCCTGTCAGGCGGAATTTGAACG
>JBIJDW010000169.1:0-6963 GCA_044343885.1 Kiritimatiellia bacterium | reverse complement strand
GGGCGCATGGCAGTTCTGATGAGGTCGTTGATTCGTAATCATAATCGTAATCTTGCTTTGACCATGCACTCGGATGGATCCGCAGCACATCCCCTGATCGTGTGCATGAGCAGGGAGCCGTCTACGAGTCGGATCGGCGAGGGTTGGAGGATTAAGATTAAGATTACGATTAAGGAATACCCCTTCTTTCCATTGACCTTTGTCACCTTAACGGTCAAAGCAAAATACCGACTGCGTCTTTGCCGACTCAAATATCCCCGCAATGATTGACAATCCTCGATACGCCTCGCGAGCATCGATCCGTGTGGCACGGCCGGTTTTCATGGCGGTCAGGATGTCGGCCAACGCCCTCTTGATATAGCACGCGCCGTCGTCGCTATGGTGAAAATGTTCGTTGGTCACCGGGTTGACGATTTCGGCACTGCCCGCATACCGCGCCCGAAAAATACTCCGGCAACCCTCTGGAACATTCATGTGCAATTGGGCAAACCCGTCGGTGCCTTCGGCGTGGAGTATCGGCAGCCGTGAGCAGGCACGATCACCCATTTCGATGACCAGCCGCGTGCCGTCGTCCAAGTGGACGGTGGCAACAATCTGCGATTCCATGGTCATGCCCTGATGCTTTCTTGCATGGGTCAAGTCAACCGCAGCAAAAACCAGGGTCGGTTGTCGATCGCCAAGACAATAGAGCGCACTGTCGATGCAATGGGTGCCAAAGTCATAAATCCCGCCAAAGGGCTGGGTGATGTTGAACTGGATCAGGTCGCCGATCTTCTTCTCTTCCACGGCTTCGCGCAACCAGACAAACGGCTGACCATAGCGCCGCTGATGGTCAACAAACAGCCGTACTGACCGTCTTTCCGCTTCGGCCATGATCCTTTTGGCCGCATCGAGTGTGAGCGCAAACGGTTTTTCAATCCAGAGCGCCTTGGCACCTGCCGCCATGGCGGCCATGGCCATTTCCTCACGCGCTGGCGGGAATGCACAGATCGATACCATGTCAGGCGCTTCAGATGTGAGCATGGCCTGGTAGTCGGTATAGCCTTTTGTTCCAGGATATTCGACAGCGAAGTCGTCCACGTCTTTCTGGCTCAGGCTCGAAACCGCGCTCAATACGACATCGGGTTGACTTTTATAGGCAGCCGCGTGTGCATAGCCAATGGAATGCGCCCCGCCTTTACCGGGGGCGCTGGTCCCGCATCCGATGATTACCGATCGAAATGTATGTGACATAGTTTCACTTTCCCCCGTTTTCATACTCGGGATTTTCATTCAGCCAACTGTGGAAAACGTCCTGCCAACCTGATCCTGATGAGTCGCGGTGCTCCGGAACGTTAGCCGCCATGTGCAGACGGGCGCCGGGTTCACGCTGTGAGATTGCGCTGCAGGGACGCACCCGTGCAACCGTCCGCCGCTGTTGCGGCGCACCGCCAATTCGAGTTTTGTCCAGGCGCCTTGTTCATACGCAAAGGTCTCGCCATCGTCATCGTAGAGACTGAAGACGCCTTCCGCTTCACCATAGTGTCGCACATCCAGGTTGCGCCAGCGCGTCAACGACTGCAGCTCCTCGCCTTCCGCCAGCATGGGGATGACGCCCCCGTCCTTGACGAACAAGGGGATCGGTCCGAGGTTGGATCGTATCGTATGCCACGGCCCGAACACCTCGGCACCCGTGTAGAAATCGAACCAACGCCCTGCTGGCAGCAGCACCCGCCGCTCGGCCTGGCCGGCAAAGAACGGCGCCACCAGGATGGACGGACCAAACATGAACTGGTCGGCGACATCCCGCGCCTCCGGTCGGGAATACGGATTGTCGGTCCCGTGCAGTTTGCCCGCCGTAACATCCAGCGAGACGGAGAAACCGGGCTCCAGCATCATGGCGCGGACCGGCGGAACCCCGCCAAAGGCATACTCGGCAAAGGCGCTGTAAAGGTAAGGGATCAGCCGTTGCCGCAGGCTGATCACCTCGCGAACCGCACCCGCTACCTCGGGGAACGTCCACGGCATCTCACCCGAGGCCCACGCGTTGATCATCGCCAGGGGTGAGAAACACACCGCCTGAATACGACGCAACCATTCCTCCGCCTGCCCCGATGTGCGCGCTTCCGGACACCAGAGCAGACCCCCGAAAGACGACGAGCACAGGCCTGTGATGTATTCCCGGTGGTCATAGCAGTCGTTGTAGAGCACGTATGGAAGATACGAGGCGCCCAGGTTCGATCCGCGCACCAATCCATAGGTCCGCCGGTTCGCGGCGCGGAACATCTCGAAGCCCAGACGCTGCATATACAGCCCGAGCAGCGAATAATACTCCTCCGGGGCTGTGCCGGATGGATACGTAGCAAAGAAGGGAGGGAGCCAGCTTTCATCATCCACTTCATCGTGCTTGTACCCCGAAACCCCGATCGCGACGTGCTCCTTGAGGAAGTGCTCCTGCATGAGCCTGCGGGCTTCCGGCAGGGTCAGATCTGGAACCAGTCCACCCCAACTCCCCGTATGACTGCCACTGTACGGCGCCAGGGATTTACCGAGCTTGCAGTCCGGGTGCAGGAACGGATTCTGCCAAAGATTGACCTTTACGCCGCGCTCTTCCATCGCGGCCACAAACCGGCGCGGTTCCGGAAAGAGACTCGTCCGCCAGTCGTGCGTGGTCGGATAACAGTTCGAGTGCCAACCCGGCTCCAACCCCAGCACCGATAACGGAAGCCCGTGCTCGCGATAGCGATCGACGAGTTCCAGGCACTCCTTTTCGCCCCAGTTCATGTTGACCCGGTGCCAGAACCCGAGGCCCCACTTGGGCGGCAGACAGCCGCCGCCACAAAGCAGGTTGTAGCGCCGGACCACGTCCAGCATCTGCGGTCCGCCCAGGACCAGAATCTCGACGCCCGGGGCATCGAGGTAGAAATCCACCGTGCGTCCCGGCTGAATCGGACGCCAGTCCGGCTGCAGCCGGTCCTGGAGCGGAGGATGCGCCTCTCGCGGATGGGTGGTTCCGACATAAGTATGCACCCGGCTGGCGGTGTTGATGAGCACGCCATATCCGGCGCTGCTGATGTAGAAAGGCATCGGCGCATGGGTCCGGCCGTCTTCCTGTCCGCTGTAGTGCCCCATACGCAAGCACTTCGCCTGACCCAACTGGTTGAGACTCCGGTACGTGAGGCCCATTCCGTAGATGTCCTCGCCGTCAGCGAGCGGGAACGAGACGTGCAGCTTACCGTTCACACGCTGGCAGGTAACCGCATCCGCAGCGAATGGGAACAGTGTTTTTGGAAGGTCCGCCAGAGCGGCGGGTTTCGGGCTGCCGCCTGCGGCGGCGAGTGGCGTCTGGCCCGTTGGCACACCTGCGATCGCACGCCAAACGGCTCCGAACGGCTCGGTCCATGTCGCGATAACCTTGTTGTCGTCCCTTGTTGTCATCATCGTCTCTCCTTTAAGGTTTGTCCCCTTGTGCGTGCGGCACGGGTGGCGCAGGCGGCGTTGGCATCGGGCCAAGGATCTCGACATCCTTCCGGCGCGAGGCCGGCGTGACCTCGAGCTTCACGATCTTGCCGGCGCGAAGTTCACACTCGATCGTCGTGTTCTGCGGGGCGTGCAACTTGAAGCGCACGTCCCAAGCCTCCGGCCAGGCCGGGAAGAGATACAGTTTGCCGCTTGGAGCCGGGTCCGGGGCGAGCAGCATTTCCTGCAGGCCGACCATCGCGCTTCCGCCCCAGTTGTGGTCGGGCATCCAGTCATGACCGGGACCGAAAAAGGCCGGGTAGCGGGCGCAACCCGCCGCGTCGGAGAGTTTGGCGATGGCCAGTTCCTTGACCTCGGGCAGGCGAAGGGCGGCGGCATAGGCCACCAGCGACTGCCACGAGAAGTCGTAGGTCCGGCAGAACAGTTGGCTCCGGTTGTCGCCGCGGAGGGGAACGGTGGCCCAGGTGTCGCGCGCCAGTGGGAGGGTTTCGGGATGCGTCACGCCGACCAGCCGATAGGGCCAGGCGGCGTACATCTCGGGGAATTCCCAAGGATTGTATTCGTGCTCCCACTTGGCGGCCGGCGCGAGGACCTTCTTTCCTGCGCGGTCCATGACGGGCAGTTCGGGCAGGGTCTTCTGCACACGTGCGAGGAATTCGCGGTCGGCGGCGGGCAGATTCGACAGAGCAAGCAGTCCTTCGACGACGCGGCGCAGGCCGGCAACCGTCTCGATGGTGTCGGTGCCGCCGCCGAGGAGTTCCAGGCCGTTGAGGGGATAAAGCACCAGCTTGCCGCTGTCGCTGAACTCCTTTCCGGTGCGGGCCTGCGTCCGGGCGCGGTAGAACGAATCGAAGAAGCGCACGATGCCGGTCATCCACGGGAGATCGGCCGAAAGGTCGGTGCCCATCGTGCCGTGCCCCTGCAGGGCCATCCACGCATGCTCCAGCCCCATCGAGAAGTGGTAGGTCAGGTGCGCGGCGCCGCACATGCTCTGACTGGTGGGGGCAACACTGATGGTGCCGTCGAGGCCCAGCGCCTCTGGATAGCACGCGCCATCCGCCCCGAGGTTCTTTGCCCGCTCCCGGGCGATGGGCAACCGGTCGCGGTAGAATCGAAGGGTGGGCGACAGGAGATCGGCATCGCCAGTGGCGACCGCGCCCCACCCCAGCCAGCGCTGGTTCTGCCCGAGGAACAGGTGGTCCCAGCGCCGGTCGTCCGGAGTCGATCCCTTGGCGGCACCGGCTCCCGAGTTGTTGAGGCGCACCGGAATGCGTTCGGGATGGGGATCCGTGTTGAAGATGCCGCCGTTGAATTTCAACGGGAGTTCGCCGTCCTTGTTGCAGGCAAGCATCTGGCGGAAGAGTTGGTAATTGCGGCCGATCTGAAACGCGGGGTCATTCGTAGCGCCCCGCGGCGCGACGAAGATGGTGGAGCGTTCCCAGAACTCATTCCAGCGCGCGTCTTCCGCCGCTTCCGCCATCTTGCGCACCGCCGGGGTCAGGAGCGAACGGGCGGCCGCCTCCCACTGCGCGGGCTCGGCGTTCTTGCCGACACCGAGCGCCACCAGAATCGCTTGCTCCTTGGCGGCGACGGTCCTGCCGGCCCACTCCTTGCCGGTCCAGGTCTGCCATTTCACCGGGGCGGGTTCCGCGATAGTCAGGCCGCCCTTGGCCACCAGCGCACCACCGAAATTGCGGCTCGGAAGGAGATTCAGCATGGCCTCGGGCGCGATGTGCTGGCTTCGGGCCAGGTGCTCCTCGGTCTTGCTGTCGCCATTCTTGTGGACGAAATGGAGCGCGTCGCCCACCGGGTTGACGTGGTCCGCCCCGCGCCATGTGCCGAAGGATGTTTCCCAGACCAGCTCCCGCGAGGTGGTGGCATCCACCACCAGGGTTTCGCCCAAAAATCGCAGGCGCAGTTTGAGTTGTGTGCCGTCCTTCGTCGTGGATTCCACCGCAATCGTCCCCGTGGCCAGATCCTGCGCTTGCTTGAAGCCGGCCGGTTCATGCCAGTCCACACCCGCCGGCTTCAGGCGCAAGGCCCCGAGCTTCAGCAGCGCGCCGGACTCGTCGTACGCGCCGTTGTGCGCGAGGTATATCCACAGCGCCCCGTCCTGCACCCACACATTCGCCCCCGCGCCGCGCACCCCCGGCAGCGGCATGCTCTCGAAGGAGTCTTTGGAGGGGGAACTCCAGACCACATTGCAGGCGCGCAGGTCAGCGGCTAACGTGGGCGGAAGGGCGGCGCATGCACCTCCGGACGCCGAGAGAAAGGACGTCAGCGCGACAGGGGTCAGGGAGATGCATGTGTTCATTGTCCGCCCCCGTGCTCGCGGTACGGGGCCAGCACCTCCACGTCGGCCCGCCGCAGGACAGGAGTTACCAGCAGATTCACCAGCTTGCCGCCGCGTACCTTGCCTTCCACGGTCGTGTGCTCGGGCGCGTGCAACTTGAAATCCACGTCCCAATCCGGCGGCCAGGCCGGCAGGAGCAGGATGCGCTTACCGTCGGTCTGCAGCAGCATGTCCTGCAGGCCGACCATGGCGCTGCCGCCGTGGTCCATGTCGGGGAGTTCGCATGGCCCACTCCCCCCGCCCCCGCCCCCGTCATACAGGGTGGGAAAACGCGCCCGCGCCGGCTTGTCGCCCCTGTACCACCGGCCCTTGGGGCAGGCGTAGTCGAGCGGAAAACGGAGCTTGGTGAGCGCATAACGGCGGGCCTCCTCGATCAGTCCGAGTCTGGCGACCCAGATGTTGCCCTGCCACCAGCAGAAGGCATTCCCCCCGGCACCATTTCGCTCCGCAGCCCACGTGTTGCGCGCCATTTCGAGATTCGGCTTGCCCACGCCGTAGAGCCCAAAAGGGAACACCGGATAGAGTTGCGGCATCTCGCCATTCTCAATCAGACCGCCGGATGGAGTCTGTTGCTGGGAAATGAGGGTGCCTTTCCCTGTCGCTTCGTAGGTGGCGATCGGCGGGAGGATCTTGCGGAACCCTTCAAAATAGGCGCGCGTCTCCGGCGGGATCGTTTCCTCCGGCAGCGCGAGGACCGTCTCGCTGATGGCAATGAGTCCCGAGAGGGAATCGGTACCGTTGATCTTGTCCGGACTGCTTTCCAACGTGTTGACTGGAAAGATGACCAGTTGGCCCTTTTCGTTCAGTTCGCTGCCGGTCCGCGTCTTGTTCTCTTTCCGGTAGAAAGTGTCGAAGAACCGCGCCGCCCCTTCAATCGCCGGAAGACAGGGCTTCAGGTCGGCGCCAAAGTAGCGGTGGGCTTCGATCATCATCAGGACGAATTCGAGTCCGGAGGTGAAGTGATAGCGCAGATGTTTATGATTATCGAAACCGTCCTTGTTGGGAGCATTCCCGAGACCCATGGTATTGAGCATCTCGTCATAGATGACCCCGTCCGCGCCGAACTTGAGTTTGATGCGGGCGTCCTGGAGTTCCGCAGTGCGGGCGTAGAAATCCGTGCCCACCTTCAGCACGTCGGCATCGCCCGACTT
>JBIJDW010000461.1:0-6969 GCA_044343885.1 Kiritimatiellia bacterium | reverse complement strand
GTCCGAGAAACCGCCTTCCGAAAACAGAGGAATCTTTCCAAAAACTTTCCAGAGCCTACTGATCCCCGCTGCATCCTGACGCTATTTCCCTGTCCCCTTTACCCCTGTTTCCCTGTCCCCTACGTTTACAAATGGTCTGTCCCTTGTACACTCTTCATGGTGTTCTCGCCACTCCTGGAGTAATCCTGTGATTATAAGCACGCAGTTCTTTTTCCCGCTCAATCACGACAAAACGCAACACGACCTCCTTGTCATCCTCCTTCCTTTTCGCTATTAAAACATCCGGCGACAGTCTTTCCAGAGTCGCATTCCGCGTTGATATGACCATTTGCTGCCTGACGGGTCTTCTTGGCAGGTTGATAGCCCAGGAACTATCGGACATCCCTCCCGTTACAGCGACCCCGATATCTCCCGTGGAGTTTGAAGTCGCCATCGGTACAACTTGTAAAGTTTTGTCAATCGAACTGAACACTTCCGTGACAAGCTTCCTGTTAGCGCCGCCATCCGTTAACTCAAACATCACATTCCCTGACACCCAAACACTTGACCCGAAGTTCATATCTCCATAACGGACATCTTCTCTTTCCCACTCCTTGATTAGGTATGGCAAAGGCGCACTGACATTAAGAAACCATCTGAGGACGCCTTCTCGGGCTATCTCGATGGACGGGCAAAGCCAAACATTGAACGCAATAGATTCCATTACACCATTTGTATTTTCTCGCGCACAATGAACACGGCACGTCGGGATTTCACCGGCTACCGCTTCGGTTTCGCACTTAACATCGCTTGGCAGCAATAGGCAGACCAATTGCGCCATGTTTGTTGCCGCCACATACAGATTCCATCCGTTCCGGTCGGTTGACTGCCATTCGGTGTACCGAAGAGCACTCTTGATCCTATCCAATCGCCCCTTCTGGCTTTGCGAAAGATCGGGAAGCTTGTATCCTTCCTCGCCCCTAACCGACCAGGCACTCAAGAATAGACACATGAGTACTACTTGCATAGTCGGATAGCACAACGTGCACTTCGATATCATTTGAACACACCCCTTTCGCGCTCACCCGGCTGCGCCGCACATCTACCATAACCGATTGGTCCTGGCTGCGCCAACCGCTCTCGATACACATACGGAGAACCTTGGTTTCCGTCACTGAAGATCATGTTCGTCGGGTAAAGTTCCGTTCGCGGAGCTGAACTGGGGGCACCATCCCCATCCACTTTGAGACATGCATCGTAAATCGCGTCGATCTCCGTTGCTGGATCCTCCCACCCAACCTCGTGGTACGAAAATCCATTTCCGCCGAATGGTTCTGCCCACATCCCCGAGCCAGCACCGATCACGACAACTTGGTTGCAACGGAAATTCTCAGGTGATGTAAGATTGGGATCGTACATCTTCGAGGACCAGAGACGGCCTCCGACAAGATTTGCAAATACCATGACCATTCGTCCACAGTCAGTGCAGTTGACAGCATTCGTTGACGTACCCTGAAGTTCC
Source organism: Kiritimatiellia bacterium (assembly GCA_044343885.1). Lineage (GTDB taxonomy): Bacteria > Verrucomicrobiota > Kiritimatiellia > RFP12 > JAAYNR01 > VGWG01. Next base: position 5,468 of record JBIJDW010000461.1, on the reverse strand, counting down.
GCTAGGCATTGTGAGAGTTTGAATCGGCCATCAAACGGATCCATATAGCGTGACTGCCCCCATTGGGGAGGATCAATAGGTGGACAGGGAGGCCCGTCATACACAAATCTCCCGCAGTCATAAATGCTCCGTGTGATCGATGACTGAGCATCTACCCTCGTTTGCTTCGTGCCTGCCCACACGCAGGAGTAATCGAGTGCTGTAACCCACGCATTAGACTTGACGTTCCATGCGTTATCCCACGGCGCAACCGGATCGTTCAGGATTGTGTATACGGTGTGGACCCCGGACGTGTTCATGTCACAGACCGGCGACCCGGATTCATTGGCGTTCTCCATCTTCCACTGCCAGACATCGTTCGTCGTTTTCTGAATACAGTTCGGCGTCGTACCTGAAACTAGGAAGACGACATCGCTCGCCACTCCCGAAACAAAAGTCACGTTGGTTTTGATCACGTCGCCAAGCGAACCGCCGGAGTCCGTCGAGAGCGCCCATATGTCGGCACTTGTGATGCCGGCCGGTTGCACGGTGAACCGGGCTTTGATCGTTACGGCCTTGTTTGTCGTGTAGCAAACTGGGATGTTCGTCACGCCCTTGACCCATTCGCCGTTCGAGATGTCGAAGGGCGTGTTGTAATCCCGTCGGATGTTCAAAGCGTCGCTCGCCGATGACGCCGTATCGTGGTTGAACTTGATGTTCGTCAGCTCCACTCTAAAGACGGTGAACCACTCATCGTCAGCCAACGTAGACGAACCGACCGCAACAGCATGGACCCGCACGTCGTTGAGGGTGGCGCTCCCGGCAAGTCCAGTCAAGGTAACGGTATCGACACCTGTTGTGCTTGTCACGGTGCTGGCTCCACTGACGAAGCGCGCACGAGTGTTACCCAATGGAATTGTCCAATTGGAGTTTGTCGGCACGGCCATGCCGCTCGCATCGATAGTCCATGCAGTGGCCGTCACGCAGTTGTTGGACAGGGCGATGAAGGTCGAGCTTGCGATGATCGTGTAGTTGCTGATGACGATCAGTTTGGCCGTGTCCTGGCAACTGGGCAGGTCGTTGACGTAAGCCGTGATGGTGTAGTTTGTGGCCCTTGTGCCGGGCGTAATCCAGACGTTTGTTCCACTACCCGTGCTGGCCGTCCCTGGCACGTTCGGACCGGCGGCGAACTGCGGGCCTCCGGCACCCAGATTGGGCGTAATTGTCCAGGTGACGTTCATAGAGCTGTCTGCGGTCAGGTTGAAGGGCGCGTTGTTGGAAAGCCCAACCGACCAACCCACCTGCGTCTGCACAATGTCCGCCTTGCGGATCCCCACCGTGGCGGTGTCATAGGCATCTGAAAGAACCGCCGCCGCCGCTTTCACTGTGTAATCGCCGGGCACCGAGTTTGTTGCCGTGAACACCAGTTGCGTATCGCAGGCGCTGATCACGTGCAGCCCGTTGGTTCCCGACCAAGTGATGCCGCCCGATGCATAACTGTTCGATACCACAATCGTGATCTCGTTGGTCATCCGCCAGTACACGTTCGTCGCATTAGGAGCCACGTCCACTTTAATGACGGACATCTGCGCCGTCGTGGCGCAGTTGGTCATGTCCGCTATATACGCCGTGATGGTGTAGTTGGTCAGGACCGAGTTACTCGGGTTGACCGTAAACGTCGCACCGGCCCCGCCTGCTGGCGACAGCCCGGCCGGCGTGCTCGTCCAGACCACACTGCTGCCATCCCAGTAGCTGTTGGTCAGTTGGAGCGTGAAGGCGTTCGTGTTCCAAGCGGCAAGCGCATTCGTTGGCACGATCTCCACCCGCCACACGCGCGCGGTCGCCGTGTCTATGCAGGTGGGCAGCAGGCTCGACCAAGCCGTCACAACATAGCTGGTGGGCGTGGAGTTGCTCGGCGAGAAACCGAAAGTCCGGTAATCGCCGCTCACTGTCTCATTGCCGATCCCCGCCGGAAGATTCGTCCACATCACGCTGCTGCCGGTGGGCCACCAACTGTCGGACGTCAGGTTGAGTGATGCTGACGACAGGCCACAACACGTGTTGGTGACAGTCTGCTCGATGTCCACCTTGATCACGTTCACCGCTACCTCGTCCCAGCAGTTCGTCAGATCGCTGGCAGTGGCGCGAACCGTGTAGCTGGCCAGCGTCGAGTTCGTGGGGAGGAAAATCAGCTTGTCGTTGTCGGCGCTCACCACGTTCAGCCCGTTGGTACCGGTCCACTCGATTCCGCTCGAGCCAGACCAACTGTTGGTCAGTGTCAGCCAGACCTGCGATGTCATCCGCCAGCAGACGTTGGTCGCTTTTGGCGTCAACTCGACGCGGTAGACGTTCACCGTGCAGGTGTCCATGCAGTTGGTCAGGGCGCTTGCCCAGGCCGTCACCACGTAGCTCGTCGGCGTCGAGTTACTCGGGTTGAACGTGAATGTGCTGGCTGTATATCCGACCACCGATAGCCCGGCCGGACTGCTCGTCCACGTCACCCCGCCACCGCCGTCATAACTGGCCGCTGTCAGGTTCAATGTTGCGTTGGTCATCCGCGCATGCACATTCGTGACGGACTGTTCAATATCCATCGCGAGCGCGCACATCTTGGCGGACACCACGTTGCCGCATTCCGTTGTGACGTCGGCAAATCCGGTGCTCGCGAAGGTGTTTGACGATTCGCTTGCATCGCTGGCCGAAGGCGCGGCGTTCGCCCAAACGGGTTTACCGGCCGGCCAGGTGGTGCCAGTCACTGCGGGATACGCCTTGAATTGCACGTTCGTTCCCGCAGGCACGTAGTTCGTCGCGGCCACCGCCGTCCACGCCATCGATCCCCACTTGTATTCCATGTGATCCGCTGCCACGGCATTCACCGTGATGGACTCGGAAACGGATGAGAGCGTTATGAACCAGACCGCATGCCATGTGCGCGTGGCCGTCACGGTATTTGTTCCAGCCGTCACCCACGCATTGGTTGCCATCGAGACGCTATTCGATTCCAACGCCTTTATGGCACCGGACCACGTGACCGTTGGCGAAAAACCAGCCAACGACAGGTACCAGGCTCCACCGACTCGGTATTTGAAGGTGTACGTCGTGTTCACGGGAACATCTATGGACGCCCCGCCCACTACATCCACAAACGATTCTGAGGTGGCTGCCGCTGAAAGACCGCCGCCCTTCGACAGGCTCGACAAAGCCAAGCTGCTGGCCTTGAAGGCACCTCCACCGCCTGCGGTTCCAGTCGCATCCCCTTTGCAGTATGAAAGAATCCACTTCTCTTTGTCCACGGTCACCGGTAGTGATCCGCACACGCTGCCCGCCACCATCGCGTTGAGCGTGGTTGGCACGCTGCTTGTGCTGACGCCATGCACCGTCAGCGGCTGTGGACTCGTCGTGCCGGTCGGCGGTGTCACCGTCGCCTTGGCCGTGTCCGTTATGCTGTAAGTGATAGAGCCGCCCAAGCTCGCAGGACTGACAACCGCCTCAATCATCGCATCCTTATCCACCAATGTCGTCACGTTCGTGATGGCCTGGGTATTAGTGCCCGTTCCCGCTTGAAAGGTCACAGACACAACCGTGAACGCAACCCGGTCATAATAGGTGCCGGGTGTGGTGGGATTAGCTCCGTTGTTGATGGCCTCCAGAGTAATGTGTTCAGGGCCGCAGTTCGTCCAGTTGCCACTGGCGTCTTTTGTGGGGCCGGTGGCGCTAACTGAGACGCCTTTAACCCATAGTTGAGTGGGCATGGACGATGCCGGATCCCACAGGGTCGGGCTTAAAACTTGCGTCCCGCTATTCGTCGCAGTCCACACTTCGATCTTGGAGCTGTTCCAGTTCAGCCGAGTCTTCATGGGATCATTGACGCCGACGGCTTTCAGCGTGATCTTTTTCCACCCGTTCGAACAGACGAATCCGCCGGGGCCTTTCGGTGTGATGCTGGGGGATGGCTCATAGAACTCGTCATAGTCGGCCACACCGTCAATGTTCAAATCGAGCTCGGTGATGTGCGGGTTCAACGCCGCCCGAATGCCCCACGTTGTGAGTGCGACTACCATGATGAAAATGAGTTTACGCTTCATGTATGCTCCGGTCTACGGGTGAGTTGGAAAAACAGGTGTCAGGGTTCAGGGTTCAGGAAAACTACTGCCCCACGGGGTCGCTGCCTTGGTAGATTGCGAACGAGTGGCAGGAGCCGGTGAAGAGGTCGGGGGTGGAGATCATCCGGTAGGAGAAGAGCCATTTGCCGCTGGCGGCGTCGTAAGTGAAGTCGCTGGTGTTGATGGTCTTGTCGAGCGTGGAGTCCTCAAAGGTGACGCCGCGGATGATGATGTGCAGCTTGACGGCGAGGTCCGCCACGTGTGGGGCCATCTCCAGGTTGGTCTGAACCAGCTTGGCGCCGTCGGGGAAGGTTTCCACGACGCCGATGGTGGTCGTGGACTGGGAGCGCATCGTGAACTCGTCCACCTCTTGCTGCGCGAGGATGGGGCCGGTCGGACTGCCCAAACGGGCTTGCAGGATGGGCGTGCCCGCCTTCAGCGGCTTGAGATACAGGCGCACGCCGCGGGCGGTGGTCTCCTTGACGCTGACTTGCAGCAGCGTGGGGTCGTTGGCGGTGAAGAAAACGGCGGAGGCGGGTCCGTAGACGAGCACCTCCTTGACGCGACGATACCCGATCTGGCAGGCGATGGGGCCTTGGAGGTCCACCTGCGTCACGGAGATGACGAGGCTGGCGAAGGAGATGCCGTCGAGTGTGGCAATCGCGGTGAACGTGCCCGCCCGGTCGAAGAGGACGGGGAAGGCGCAGGGGCCGGGGTTCAGTGTTCGGTGTTCGGCAAAGACGGTGCCAGAGGCGTCGGTGACGGTGATGACGCGTTCGCCGGCGATGCTGTTGCTTGCGGAGAGGATGACCGATTCGCCGAGGCGGATCTGCGTGTCGGGCGCAACGCCGATCTCCAGTGCGCGCCAGAGCACGCTGCCGGTGAGGTCGGCGAGGCCGCTGCGGTGCAGGGTCAGCGGCGTGGGGGCGTCGGGCAGGAGCGGGTAGCGCATCAGGTAGCGGAAGTCGCCGATGGCGAGGCCGGTCATGACGCCGCTGGGGCCGTCCAGACTGACTTGCGCCGGGGTGCCGTCGAGCGTGGCGTGGGCGATGGAGAGGTAGGCCGGGGAGACAACCGACTCGGAGGGGAGCAACGGGATGTTGGAGGTGAAGACGGCGACGGTCTCCGGGGAGCGGTAAGCGGCGGCGCTGTAGACACGGGCGCGGAGGGTGGCGTCGTGGGTGAGGGTGAGCGGGCCGGTGACGGCGGGCGACGCCTCGGTGACTGGCGAGCCGTCGAAAGTGAAGCGTGTGGTGGTTTTGGGCTTATCGGAGATGACCATTTCGCGGGAGCCGACCTGATCGCCGCCGGACAGGCCGATCCAGAAGCGGGTGGCGCCGAGCGGGGCGGTGATGCGGCCGCTGGCGGCAGCGCCGGTGTAGGTAA
>JBIJDW010000168.1:0-6992 GCA_044343885.1 Kiritimatiellia bacterium | reverse complement strand
GGCGCGGCATTGTTCCGATGTTCCCAGAAGCGCGGCCATCTGCGTCAGCAGGCCAACGATGTCATAGCCGCCCCGTTTGACGCCGCGCATGCCGAACACCGCGAAATCCTTACGCACCTGCGAGCCGGAAAGGCCCAGCGCGTCGCCGAGATTTCCCGAGAACACCTTGCTAAACCCCATTCCCTGGAGCTTCAGCAATACGGATCGATAACGCGACAGACGCTCGACCGTTTCGCGGCCTACGTCAATCGACTCTCGTTTCTCGGTTCGTTTTATTCGGGACATGGATGGTCTCCCTTTGATTTTGATGCAATGTCAGGAGTCACGCATTTCGTTTGCGCGCGCGATCAGCCAGCGGTTCATCTTCCGGCCCTGCCGCCGGCCCGACTCCGCCCATGTCAGGTCAGTGGTTTGCACGAAAGACACGTCACACGGCCCGCCAACGTAATATCGGCTCGGAGTATGCCATCTTTCACCAGGCTTGTCCACTCCCGTTCACAGGCGACCAGCAATTCTAATTATGACACATTATTGATTATATGCGTATGTAATGGCATTTTTCATATATTACGAACGTCTTAATTGAGATATCTTTTTTCACTTGGCAATCTCGGCATTTTATGTGATACTTGCCCCTTGTTTGTGGAGTATCCTGTGATTCTTTCTCGGGATACGTGTAGGTTGACCATGTGAAAGGGTAGGTGGATAGTGGCTCAGACGACAGGAACGTTGCCGAATCGGTGGTTGATTGCGATCATGGGGACTGTGCTGCAGATATGCTTGGGCACGGTGTATGCATGGAGCTATTTCCAGAAGCCTGTCATGGTTGAGTTCGGGTGGAACAATACTCAGGTGATGTGGATCTTCAGTTTGGCGATCTGCATGTTGGGTTTGGCGGCGGCGTGGGGCGGGATTAATTTGGCCAAGTTCGGGCCGCGCAAGCTGGCGTTGGCTGGCGCGATTCTGTATGGCTCGGGTTACCTGTTGGCGGCTTTGGCGATGCATGTGAAGAGCCTGCCCCTGTTTTACCTGTCCTATGGCTTGATTGGCGGCGTCGGACTTGGGCTTGGGTATGTGACGCCGGTGGCCACGTCGGCGAAGTGGTTTCCTGACCGGAAGGGGTTCATTACCGGGATGGTGGTGATGGGCTTTGGGTTGGGTGCGCTGGTCATGTCGAAGGTGATCGCGCCGACGCTCATGGAGATGACCGGCAAGAATCTGACGCAGGTGTTCCTGTATACGGGTGTGATTCTCCTTGTGCTGGGGGTAGCGGCCGCCTCGTTCATGCAGAATCCTCCGGCCGGTTTCGTTCCTGCCGGGTATGTGCCTCCGGCCTCGTCGGCTTCCAGTCAGGCTGCGGACGATGCGCTGACGGCGAAGGATTGTATCCTGTCCGGGCGGTTCTGGTTTATCTGGCTGTTCTTCTTCTCCAACATCTGTGCCGGCATTATGTTCATCGGCATGCAGTCGCCGATGTTGCAAGATCTGCTCAAGGTGACAGCAAAGTACACCGGGATGGACGAGAGCGCGGCGAAGGCGGCCTTGGCGGGTGCGGGTGCGACGTTGATCGCGATCAGCTCGATCTTCAACGGTGTGGGGCGGTTCTTCTGGGGCGGGCTATCCGATAAAATCGGACGTGTCAACACGTTCCGCATAATTCTCGGCACGCAGGTGGCTGTGTTTGCGGTGTTGATTATCGTGAAGAGTCCGCTACTTTTCGGTGTGCTGGTGTGTTATGTGTTGTTGTGCTATGGCGGCGGTTTCGGAACGGCTCCCTCGACGGTATTGACGGTTTTCGGGGCGCGGCTGATGCCGGTTGTGTACGGCACGCTTCTGACGGCATGGTCCACCGCTGGTATCGTGGGGCCGCAGGTTGCGGCGCGAATCAAGGATCTGTCGCCGGACAAGGCGCCGTTGTACACCTTCTCGGTGGGTGCGGCGATTCTCCTGTTCGGGCTTGTGTGGACCTGCTTTGTCAACGATGCGCCTTTTCGGAAGAAAACCAGAGCGTGAGTTTGCGGGCAGCGTATAAGGTTGAACGACGGCGCGGGTTGTGTCACACGGAGTCGATCTCTATCACCGTGAAGAGGGGATGAGGTCGCTGATGCAAGGGAGGAGTTGATATGAAGGCAATTGCTGAGATTCTACGGACGAAGGGTTCGGAGGTTTACACGATTTCGCCGCAGGCGACGGCACATGATGCGGTCGTCGAGTTGGATGCGCGGCGGGTGGGTGCGTTGCTGGTGGTGAGCGGGAGCGACTTGGTGGGCATGGTTACCGAGCGCGATTGTTTGAGCAGGATGATTTTGCCGGGCAAGTCGGCCAAGACGGTCAAGGTTGAGGAAATCATGACCCGTGAAGTGATTCATGTGAAGCCGACGTTCATGGTGTCTGAAGCTATGGCGCTGATGACGGAGAAACGCATTCGCCACTTGCCGGTGATTGAGGACGGAAAGCTTTGTGGTATGGTTTCGCTTGGGGATCTGGTGAAGGCGACGATTGCGGATCAGGCCTTCCTCATTCACGAGTTGGAATTTTACATTGCGAATGAGCAAGGCTAGGTCTGAGGCGTGACACGTGAGGCGTGGCGCGTGCATTCGAGAATGGAGAAGGTGGGAGTGATCCCCGAAAAGGTCGCGACAGGAGAGAGCATGTCAGCAAAGCCGTGTTCGTGCTGCGAAGGGTGTGAGGGGCAGGACCGTTTTCGCTCGGAACTGCAGAAACTGGCCGGAACGAAGGGTGCGTTGGTCAGTGCGCTGCAGTTGGCGCAGCGGATGCACGGGTATGTGTCCGAAGACGCGATGAAGGCGATCAGTGATGCGCTGGGCGAGCCGATGAGCAATGTCTATGGCGTGGTCACCTTCTATTCCTTCTTCTCGCTTAAGCCGCGTGGGCGGTATCTCGTGCGGGTGTGTCTGGGAACCGCGTGTTATGTGCTTGGGGCCAATGAGGTGCTGGAAGAGTTGAAAAAGGTGCTGGGTGTTCCGGTGGGCGGGACCACCCAGGACAGCCTGTTTACTCTTGACGCCGGCCGTTGTTTTGGCGCCTGCGGGTTGGCGCCGGTCATCATGGTGAGCGACACCGTGCACCAGCGTGTGGCTGTGAAGGATGTCAAAGGGATTATCGAGCAATACCGGGCGGAAGCGGCTTCGAAGTCCGGGGGCGAATCGGCGGCGCAGTCCGTGGTGACCGGGGAGTCGGCGAAGGCGGAGATCCCGCCTGTCACGAGTATTGACAACTTCCACTCGCTGGTGGCTGATGTCCAGGGGCGTGAGGCCGCCCTGCGGAAGGCGAACAAGGAGTCCGTGCTCGTTTGCGCGGGTGGCGGATGCATTGCCTCGGGTGCGCTGAAGATTGTAGAGTGCCTCCAGGTTTCGCTGAAATCCCATGGGTTGGCGGATCGTGTGGGGATTGTACAGACCGGGTGTTTGGGACCGTGCAGCGGTGGGCCGGTGCTGGTGATTGGACGGGACAAGACCTTCTATCAGCGCGTGACGGAAGCGGATGTGGAGGAGATTGTTGCCGGGCATCTGGTCGGTGGCAAGGTGATCGAGCGTCTGACCTGGAAGGAAGGCGGCGTTCCGGTCCCGGTGATGACGGACCTCAACTATTTCAAGCGTCAGACCAAGGTGGTTCTCCGCAACTGCGGCATTGTGGAGCCGACGCGGCTGACCGACTATCTCGTGCGCGACGGGTTCAAGGCGCTGGCGAAGGTGTTGGGCACCATGACTCCGGAGAACGTGCTCCGGGAGATGGAGATCTCGGCGTTGCGTGGGCGGGGCGGGGCGGGATTCCCGACCTATTTGAAATGGACGTTTACACGCAACAGCCACAGTGACACCAAGTACATTCTGTGCAACGCGGATGAAGGGGATCCGGGCGCTTATATGGACCGGTCGGTGCTTGAAGGCGATCCCTTCAGCGTGATCGAAGGCATGGCGATCGGGGCCTTCGTGATCGGGGCGAAGCAGGGCTACGTCTACGTGCGCGCCGAGTATCCGTTGGCGGTCGAGCGGCTCCAGATCGCGATAGAAAAAGCGCGCCAGGCAGGGTTGCTGGGCCATAACATCTTGGGCACAGGGTTCAGCTTCGACCTAGAGATCCGGATGGGGTCGGGGGCATTCGTGTGCGGCGAGGAGACGGCCTTGATCAATTCGGTCGAGGGCAAGCGCGGCGAGCCGCGGTCCCGCCCGCCGTTTCCGGCGGTGAAGGGGTTATGGCAGCAGCCGTCGTGCCTGAATAACGTGGAGACGTTTGCGAATGTGCCAGCCATTATCCTGAATGGCGGGCTGTGGTTCGCCGATTACGGCATCGACAACAACCGCGGCACCAAGGTCTTTGCGCTGGCGGGGGCGATCGTGAATTCCGGCCTGGTCGAGGTGCCGATCGGCACCTCCCTGCGCGAGGTGGTTTTCGGGATTGGCGGCGGCATTCCTAACGGCCGGTCTTTCAAGGCGGCCCAGATGGGTGGGCCGTCCGGTGGATGCGTGACCGAGAAGCATCTGGACACGTCGCTCGATTACGAATCCTTGCAGAAGCTGGGTGCGATCATGGGGTCCGGCGGTCTGATCGTGATGGATGAGACCTCCTGCATGGTGGACGTGGCCCGATTCTTCCTGGAGTTTACGCAGGATGAGTCATGTGGGAAATGTGTCCCATGCCGGGAGGGTACGAAACGGATGCTCGACATCCTGGAGCGGATCTGTCACGGGAAGGGTGAAGAGGGCGATGTGGAACGGCTCCAGGCGTTGGGCGAGACGATCAAGGGCGCTTCGCTATGCGGTCTCGGGCAGACGGCGCCCAACCCGGTGTTGAGCACGATCGCGAATTTCCGGGACGAGTATGATGAGCACATCCGGCAGAAGAAGTGCCGGGCGCATGTGTGTACGGCGCTCAAGCGGTATTCGATCAACGAAAAGTGCGTCGGGTGCACCGCCTGCGCCAAGGCCTGTCCGGTCGCGTGCATTGCCGGGGCGAAAAAGGAGCGGCATGTGATCGCGCCGGACAAGTGCATCAAGTGTGGAAAATGTTTCAGTGTCTGCAAATTCAAGGCGATTGACCTGGGCTAGGCAGCCGGGTGCAGCCACGGGTCAGCGGGTTGGCGATACGAGAGGCGGAGGAAACGGGTATGCAGATCAGGATCGACGGCAAGTCGTGCGAGGCGGTTGCGGGACAGACGGTTCTCGACGTGGCGCGCGCGAATGGGTTCTATGTGCCGACATTGTGCTATCACGCCAAGACCGGCAGGGCGGGCAAGTGTCGTGCCTGCGTGGCGGAGATCCAAGGGATGCGGGGGTTGCAGACCACCTGCACGATTGAAGTCAAGGATGGCATGGAAGTGCGCCTGGATACCGCCAAGGTGCAGCAGGCGCGCCGGCTGGTGGTGGACCTGTTGCTGGCTTCCGGGCGGCATGACTGCCTGAGCTGCGAGAAGAACGGCGCGTGCGAGTTGCAGGAGGCCGCCTACCAGCTTGGCATCAAGAAGCCGAGTTTCGAGGTTGCCGATGATGAGGATGCCAAGTATGACGATTCGGCCCGGTTCATTGTCCGGGATGATTCGAAGTGCATCAAGTGCGGGCGCTGTATCTCCGGATGCAAGAGCACGGTCTGCAATGACGTCTTGGATTTCGGTTTCCGCAGCGGCAAGACCAAGGTGATTTGCGACAACGATCAGCGCATGGGCGCGTCCACCTGCGTGCAGTGCGGCGAGTGCGTCCAGTTGTGCCCGGTCGGTGCGCTGGTGAACAAGAAGTCGGTCGGCAAAGGCCGTGTCTGGGATCTCGAGCAGGTGAATACGACCTGCCCCTATTGCGGCGTGGGCTGCCAGGTGACGATGCATATCGACCGGCCGCACAATCGCATTGTCAAGGTGACGGGTCGGGAATGCGAGCCGAACCAGGGTATGCTTTGCGTGAAGGGGCGCTACGGGTACGAGTTCCCCTCGCATCCCGATCGTCTGAAGTACCCGATGATCAAGCGCAATGATAAACATGTGCGCGTGTCTTGGGATGAGGCGTTGGACTACACGGCCGACCGGATGCGCTCGATTCTTGCGCAGCACGGGCCGGACGTTTTTTCAGCTTTCGGGTCTGGTCGAATCACGAACGAGAACAATTATGCGCTCTCCAAGTTCATGAGGGCGGTGATCAGAACGAATAATATTGATCACTGTGCTCGAACGTGACACGCCCCTACAGTGGCCGGTCTGGCTGCTTCATTCGGTTCGGGCGCGATGACCAACTCAATCAAGGAGATCGCTGACGCCGAGGTGCTCTTTGTGATCGGTTCCAATACGACCGAAGCGCATCCCGTGATCAGCTACTACATGAAACGGGCGGTCAAGAAAGGCGGCACGCTGATCGTCAATGATCCGCGGAAGATCGACCTTACCCGCTGGGCGCATTTGCACGTCCAGCACCGGGTGGGATCCGACGTGCCCTATCTCAACGCCTTGATTCACGAGATCTTCGCCAACGGATGGGAAGACCGCGAATTTCTGGAGAAGAACACCGAGAACCCCGATGCGATCCGCGAATGGGTCAAGCCGTACACGCCCGAGATGGCGTCCGCCATCTGCGGCGTACCGCCGGAGACGATCCGCAAGGTTGCGCGGATCTTGGGCACGGCCCGGTCGGCGAGTGTCTGCTATACGCTGGGCATTACTGAGCACATCTGTGGTACGGACAACGTCAAGACCATTGCCAACCTGCAGATGGTGTTGGGGAACATCGGCAAGTACGCGGCGGGTGTGAACCCGTTGCGTGGGCAGAACAACGTTCAGGGCGCCTGCGACATGGGTGCCCTGCCGAACGTGTACCACAACTATCAGGCGGTGGATAATCCGGACGTGATCCGCAAGCTCGAACAGGCGTGGGGGGTGTCCGGCCTGCCCAGCAAGGTTGGCTACAAGATGCCCACCATGATGCGCAAGGCGCTGGAGGGGAAGACGAAGGTCTTGTATTGCGTGGGTGACAATACGGTTCAGACGGAGC
>JBIJDW010000167.1:0-6997 GCA_044343885.1 Kiritimatiellia bacterium | reverse complement strand
TCGGGGATTGACTATTTCCATTCCCCACCCGCATACTAAATGCCAACGACCATGGATCTTGGAACGTATCGTGGTAACGCCGAGGTGGCGTGCTGTTCGTTCCTGTATAGCCTATGGGATGCTAGTGATTTGTAGTATACGACAATGATTCATATATCCCCGCCAGCCAGTAGCCAGTGTTGCACTGGCTACTGGCTGGCGGGGGACGATTCAGAATCTGGTCGTGAGCAATGTAAATATCCATGTCGGGGCCTTGTATGCGAGTCCAGATACCGGCGGCAATTCAGTGGGCGCCTTAGCGGGTGTAAATGTGGGCGTAATTAAGGGATGCACGATATATGGACGGATCGACTACCATGTAGTGGATAATCCTCGGGAGGGAATCTATTCTGATGTGGGAGGGGTTGTTGGCTCCAACTTAGGCGCGGCTTTCAGTCTCCATAGCCGTCTCGAAGGATGTACGAACAACGTGACGATCACGAGTACCGCTTCAGAAACGGGAGGCATAACCGGTTGGAACGATACGGATGCGACTGTCGACACCTGTATGAATTTCGGAGCGGTGACGGGTAGTGGAGCGGAGGTCGGCGGTATAACGGGAAGCAATGAAGGAATCCTTCAGAATTGCGGCAATGCGGGTACTATCCGCAGTCTTGGGTATGCCTCTGACTATGGCGAAGTCGGGGGACTTGTGGGCTGGAACGGCAGTGGTGTCGTTCGGAATTGTTTCAACAAGGGTTCGGTATCGGCACCGGGAACCGGGCAGTTCTACGTTGCGGGTCTCGTTGGACTGAACGACACCGATAACAGTGGTGCCAGCGCACGCGTGGAAAACAGTTATAGTTCAGGCATGGTTTCAATGGATTCAGGAACCGATGTATATGCCATCTGCGCATGGGTGGAGCCAACCTGCATCATCAGCAACTGTTATTGGCTTGCAGGCAGTGCTGCGAAAGGCGTTACAACCGGCGAGATCGTGAATAACTGTGCCTCCTTCAATGGCTTGCCGGACATGAAGTTCGCGGATCAGTCCAAGCTTGTGGATGTATTGAATGCCTGGGTTCAGGCGAATATATCGGCAATTCCCGATCTGATGCGGTGGAAGGTGGCGGGGGACTATCCGATTCTGACGGATGAGGTTATTAAGAAGTCGGGACTCGAATATTTCTCGGCCTTCTTTGATGCTGGCAATCCGGCGGAATTGCAGGGCGCGGCCACGTTCTATCAGGATGCCGTGACGGCCAATCCGCAGGATTACACGTCGCGGGTCTATGCAGCCTTCACCCAAGTGTTCAACCTGATCAACGATGCGCCGCTGAAAGACCTGATGAAGCAGTTCGGTTTCCAGTATGAAGATTTGGGCGGCGAAGACGGCTGGGACCTCACGGGCGATTTTAATTTTGCCGGAGCCCCTCCGTCAAACCAAGCCATCGACACGCTCTGGACGCGGTGTCATCCGACGATTGACGAGGCGTACACGCTGCTTGACGCGATTCCCGCGTCATGGACGGGATCGGCCGAGGTGTCCCAGTCCGTTTTCCCCGTGGATGAAACGGTTTACGTAGACTACCCCGATGTCGTGTCCGCCAAGGCGATGCTTAAGGCGATGCGATCGTTTCTGAACACGGTCCGGGCATATGACATGACGGTTAATTATGCGACCGCCGACTGGCCGGTCTCCCTGCCCGTTCAGGCAATCACGGTGGATGGAAATTCGAACGACTGGGCTAACATCCCGGTGCAATTGGTCGGCGAAGAGGGTGATGCCCTGCACAGTGTCAAGGGCTGCCGTTCCGGCAACACTGTTTATCTCCTGATTGAGAAAGATGCGCTTCAACCGAATTTCTCCGCTTACCTTGACGGAAGCGTTAAGGTCAAGCTTGACGGCCAACAGAACGAGATCGATTTCCGCTGCAGGCATTTGAGCGCCGGCAATGAGGTTGAGGTGTGGTTCCGAACCGGAAACATGACAGATGAAGCGGTCGGAACCGCGGTCCTGAACGGCGAGACTCTGGAACTGGCTTTAACCGTGCCCCAGGCGGCGGGAACGATGACGGACGCCGGGCTTATTGACTGGGTATGGTATGGCTGGAGGGGGGTTGATTGGGAAGGCGAAAGCGAACTCGATTTCTTCAATGGCAACCATCCCGCCGACTCCCTGCTGGCTTTGTTCCCCGATGTGCTGAAATCCGTTCGCAACCCCGACGCTCTGACGCTGGCCAAGACGGATCTTTCCCTTGCGATTGATCTGGGGCAAGATGCGGGGACTCGCATTAAGAACCGCACGGGCGGCGAGATGCACTTTTACGAGTACGATCCAGAGTATGAGGCGGACCATGACGAATTCATGGACAGGCTGGCGAAAGTCAAAAGTTCTCTGACCGAACCCACGGTTTTTAATATTGGAACCGACAACGAGGTCACCGTGCATCTGGGCGCGTTTTACACGGCACCCTTTGTCACACGGGGCATGCTTCCCGCGTATCGCGCAGACGCGCTTCTCAACGATCCGACGCAAGGCACTTTCCCAGATCCGACCTTCGGCGGCGTGTTTCCGAATCTCACGCGCTCTGTTTTTGCGGAATGGATAACGGGGGACAAGAATTTGGTGTTGCAGGCCAACGGCGGGGTACTGAAGAGCTACACCTCGCAGGACGACAACAACCTTTACGCGGCCACGAATCTGACCGACGGCGCGGTCGGTACCAGTTCCAATAACTGGATCAGCGCGATCAACCCCGGTACGCAAACCTTCGAGTACAGCTTCGCTGGTGACCAAAGCGCGAACCTGACGAGTTTGACACTAGTCAACGCGACGCGGGCACAGATTAACTGCAAAGACTTCCAAGTATTGATTAGCGCAAACGGCAGCAATGCTTGGACAAAGGTTGCTGAGGGTACTTTGGCGAACAACGGGGATCCCCAACCATTCAGCCTGAGCGGACAGACCGCCAAGCGCGTACGACTGGTGATCACGAGCGGATATGTCACAGCGAACTGGGAACTCGCTGAGTTTGAGCTATATGGTTATTTTGACGCACCCCTGCGGCCGGCCGATGTCTGGTACACCGCGCACGGGATCGAACGCAGTCCAAGTGAGACCTGGGAGGATGTGGATAATCGGATCGTACCAGGAAAGGGAACGACTTTGTTACGGGAATATATAGCCGATACTGATCCAAATGATATAAATTCCGTGTTTCGCGTGAAAAATGTCGATCCTGGTCCGCCTGTCGTTATTCGTTTCGAACTTGCCTCGACTCAACGCGCGTATACGCTTCAGTATACCGACGACCTGAGTTCAGGCATCTGGCATGACGTTCCCGGCACTGTGCGACATGCTGGAACGGGTGGGGAAGATTCGCTTTCAGACGACACCGTCAACGTGCCTGCGACGAAACGTCGGTTCTATCGCATGAAAGTGGAACTTCCGTAGATGGTAAATAATAATATTGGCATTCCGTTTCTGAGAATCAAGGGGACGTATCAGGTTTCACGCGTGTGTGCGTCATGCACACGACTGACGAGGATTCCCTCACCTGCCGGTCAGCAGCAGGATGGCGATGGCGCTGAAGAACAGTCCCAGGATTACTTTGAGCAAAACCAGATTGCGGCGGGTCCAGTCCGTAAGTCTGTTAATCTGCATGCCGCGATGGAAGCAGATGAAGACCACGGCGAGGGGAACCACGAAGAGCAGGTTGTATAGGACGATGAGCCACCAGGCGTGGAGTTGGGAGGTGTCGTTCTTCACTAGAAAAATCAGGACTGGGAGGTAGCCCTGACCGGTGCAGACGCTCTCGAGGAGGGTGACGGCCGCGCCGATGAGGAAGCCGCTGATGACCGGTCCCCCGAAGCCGAGGCCGCTGCGCATGACCGCGTGGATGCGCGTCTTGATGCCTGCGGGAATTTGAAGCGTGACATCATTCGCTCGACCGGTATTTCTAAAACGGACGGCGTCCCGAAACGAGAGCACGGCGAGCGGGATCATCCCGAGACCAACGGCGATCTCGACGTATTTTTTGAAGTCGGCAAAATGGGGCACCTGCCGGATGACGAAGAAGAAGCCCAGCCCGAGGCCGGTATAGACGATGAACGAGGCGGTGATGAACGAAAGGCCGACCAACAAACGGGTGCGCGGGCTGACCTTGAGGACGGTCAGCAAACTCAAAAAGAAGATGAGTGTCGAGATGGCGCAGGGGTTGAGTCCGTCGGTCAGGCCGCCGATGGCCACGACGGAGAGGGTCATCGCGCTGACGCGCGCCTGCACGCTGTCGCGTTGTTCGTCCGTGGTCATCCGGGGCGGCGGCTCCGGCGGTCGCCAGGAGGGAGACTGGCGGCGGGTCAGGGCCTCGTTGACGTGGTTCAGCAACGTCGCGGAGATCGTTGCATAGCCTGAGAGAAACACGGTGTGATCAACAATGATGGATACGAGGCCATTCTCGTGATTGTCGCACCGGTCCTGATAGGCGATGAGCAGGGGGATGGTCTCCGTTTGGTTCATGTCGTGTCCGATCAGCTCGTAAGTATCGGCATAACGATCCTCCAGCGCGGGAAACACCTCGCGCTTCACGCGTTCGCACTCGGAGCAACCGGGGGAAAAGAAGAAATCAAGCCTCACCTGTTCGGCGATGCCGGCACGGAGAGGCAGACACAGAGCGAACACGAACCACGCAAGAGCGAACACAACAGGCAGTGGGACTGTACGTGACGGCGCTTCCGGGTTTGTGTGGGGATTTGTCATTGAAGGGGAAGCGGCGCCATGCTCAAGCCGCCGAACTGGAAGAGCCGACAAAATGTGCGACGAAGCGTAAACGACAAAGTGTGCGACGACGTGTGGGACGAAGTGTGGGAGCTAGATGTCATCCCTGACCGCCTTTGAGAGTTGTCTGAGCATGCCGCAACCCGCCGGGGCAGGTCGTCCAGCAGCGTCTTGCGCATGGACGCGAACGGCATGCCTTTCTGGTAGACTTGCAGTCTCTCGTGGCCAAAGTGTTCTGCCATACCTGCTGCTCCTATCCATGCCACGCCACACTTCGTCGCTTTCTTCGTCCCACGCATTGTCGTCTACGCTTCGTCGCAAGACTTTGTCGAGACTGCTCTCGGCCAGCCCTATCTCGACACAAAAGGAGCGTTCATGCCCGCGCTATACCCGATACCCGGCTTCTCAACCCATCCCGATCACATCCGGGCCCATACAATTTCCCCCCACAAACCCGGCAGCGCCATTTTAATGTTGTCTCATTGTTTCTTCGCGGAGAAGCTGCGCGGCGGGCATTTCTCTTTCTTGTTTTCCTGATTAAAACGAATTGCGCGGCTGAGTCGGATTAACGCATTCGAGCTGAACGCTGGGATTTCATAATCAGGAAAACAGGAAAACAGGAATGGGAATTTGGTTTGAACCATAGCAAAGATCATGGTACCGTGGCACCTTCTTAACGGTCAACAAAGGTGTTGATTCTTAGCAGTAGAACGCGGCTTTTCTCCCTGCTAATTTTGATCCTCAATCAGAGCGGCTGAGTGAATGCTAATGAGAGACGAATACGTCATTACTTATCCAGTCAAGTATTCGGTTATTTGGATACTGGCGGGCGGTGCGTTCTCCTATCTTTGTGCGGACGGTCTATGGTTTCACCAGATTCCGGGAGCCAGTCGAGGAACAGGAAGTAATGTGGTGTTTCTACTCGGGTTTTCTTTTTGCACATTATGTACGCTGGCAAGTCTCAAGAATCTGTTCTACCCCTCGCCGATCATCCGAGCGAATCCCGCTGGCATTATTTTCTTTGGCTGTGGATCTAAGTACAAAAAAGGGCTACTGGTGCCGTGGAAGTCAATCCTGTCGATTTCGGCGTGTCGTATTCATGAAGATGAAGGCTCTACGAACATGGGCCTTCGAATCGCTTGTCATGCGTCGGTAGCGCTTCCAAAGTATATAGATGGTCAAACAGAATTCACTGGACCGGACAATAGCGAGTATTTAATTACACGGGGTTACTTGTCCGATACACCTGAGAGCGTGACCCAGCATTTGACGGCACTGATGAGTAGGTACAAGAATGGATCAACCGCCCAACCAGCTTCTGCTGGCGACGTCCTAAAGGCCGCGTCTGAGCAGTGACGTTCGGCGGAAAGAGAAAGACAAAGGAAAGCGGATAAAATCGGGGTCGGGGTCGGTATCGGTATCGGGGTCGAAAAGGAGATCGGGATGGCGTTTGTCCACGAGAAACTGGACTCGGCCAGCGAGGGTATGCTGTGCATGAGGACCATGGTGAATACAGGACGGGAGAAATCGACCCCGATACCGACCCCGACCCCGAAAAGAAGAAGTGCTGATGGGATGCCCGTCGCTAAACCGCCGGCTTGCGGCTCCATCGTTGTCGCAATCGTTGTCGACAAAGATCAAGACACGGCTCGCGACGGCAGAAACCGGTTGACGACTACGGATAACGAGGGGAATTCCGAATATTTAACGTTAGCCAGAAGAACACCACGAGATATTTCGCTGTTGTATTCTGCCTCAAATATAGCTACACTTTCCATCAACAAGAGGAGTTCATCATGCCAGCAATAAAGCCCATTTCAGAACTCAGGAATTACAACACCGTCTTACGCGAGGTCACAGCCGACTCTCCTGTTTTCTTGACCAAGAACGGACATGGGCGTTTTGCCATCGTTGACATTCGCGCATATGAAAAATTGCGCACCGCACTGGATCTCATGTCAGCCTTAGCCGACGGAGAGGAGTCCGCCCGGAAAGGCGGATGGGTCTCCATGGACTCCGCGATGAGAAAACTCGGAGTCTAACTCATGTTCAAGATCCGGTTCACACCGCAGGCTGTTGCCGATTTGGATGAAATCAAGCGATACATTTCCTTCGATCTGTTGAACCCGCAAGCCGCAACGGCTCTCCTTACCCTTATCTTCGAAAAGATTCGGACATTGTCAGCCCTGCCTCAGACTGGAGCGAGGTTGAGGACGGATCTTCCAAGCCTCAAAATCT
>JBIJDW010000166.1:0-7005 GCA_044343885.1 Kiritimatiellia bacterium | reverse complement strand
GCCATGGGTTTGGGACACGAAAAACTGGACGTCTACCGCCTTTCGATCGGCTATGTGGCATGGGTGTACGAAAAAGCCGACGGACTGACCGGCAACCATCGCTCGGCACGAGATCAATGGCTTCGTGCGAGTCCGTTCATTCCGCTGAATATTGCCGAAGGCAACGGAAAGACGGCAGAGGCGAACCGGAGACGGTATTTTGAGATCGCCAGAGGATCAGTACTGGAATGTGGTGCCATCCAGGATGTCCTGGTCGTCGGCAAAGCGTTGGATGAACAAGAAAGTCTGGTGCGTAAGACGGAGTTGGATCGAATGGCCGCGATGTTGAGTCGCCTGGGAGGACGAGGCTACACGGAACCAAACCGGAGAAAGTCGATCCCGATCCCGGTCCCGATTTCGATTTCGAACAGGAGAGGGACCATCGGGGTCGGTCGCGGTAAAACCAACGGATATTCGATCCCGATTCCGATACCGACCCCGACCCCGATGACGCAATCGTCTCAATAATAGAATTGCTCGGGGTTGACCCCGGCGCATGGGTGGTCTATACTGGGCACATTTATTAGGAGCAATTGCCGTAAAATGATGAACGATGAACCCAAAAAAGAGGTGCCGAGCGCGCCTCCCCAGTTGCCCAAGGGCGGAGGGAGTGGAAAACGTCCCGAGGGCGTGCCTCCGCAGCGTTTTCTGCTGGCCTGGATGGCTGTGCTCTTTTTCTTGGGCATGACCCTCTGGATGGTGTCCGGCGGGGGGACCGCTGGAGGCACGCGCGACATTTCCGATGGTGAGCTGGAACAACTGGCGGCAAAGGGTGAGATTGAGAAGGTTTCATTCATCCCCGACCCCTCAAGTGGCATCCTCCATGTGAGCGCGGTCAAGAAGGGCGGCAAGGAGAGGGTCCGGCTGACGATTCTGGGATCAGACGGCACGGCGCTCACGGAGCGGTTGCGCGTCCACGGTGTGCATCCATCGGTAGAGATCAAATCGGTTTGGACGGCGCTGATGTTCCAACTGCTTCCGGTGGTGCTGTTCATCGGGCTGCTCTATTTTGTTTTCATGAGGCAGGTCCGCTCGTCGGGGATGGGCGCGATGAATTTTGGCAAAAGCCGTGCCAAGATGTTGAACCAAGATAAGAAGAAGATCACTTTTGCCAACGTGGCCGGAATCAAGGAGGCGAAAGAGGAGGTGCAGGAAATCGTCGAGTTCCTGAAGGAACCGAAGAAATTTTCCCGGCTGGGCGGGCGCATTCCCAAGGGGGTTCTGCTGATGGGGCCGCCGGGCACCGGCAAGACGCTGATGGCCAAGGCGATCGCGGGCGAAGCCGACGTGCCCTTCTTTAGCATCAGCGGGTCGGACTTCGTGGAGATGTTTGTGGGTGTCGGCGCCTCGCGGGTACGCGACATGTTTGAG
Source organism: Kiritimatiellia bacterium (assembly GCA_044343885.1). Taxonomy (GTDB): domain Bacteria; phylum Verrucomicrobiota; class Kiritimatiellia; order RFP12; family JAAYNR01; genus VGWG01. The sequence continues at coordinate 5,595 of JBIJDW010000166.1, read as the reverse complement.
CAGGGCAAGAAAAACGCGCCGTGCATCATCTTCATCGATGAAATCGACGCCGTCGGCCGCAGCCGCTTTACCGGAATTGGCGGCGGGCACGATGAGCGCGAGCAGACGCTCAACGCCCTGCTGGTCGAAATGGACGGGTTTGAGACCTCCGAAGGGGTCATCATCATCGCGGCGACGAACCGTTCCGACGTGCTCGACCCGGCTCTGCTGCGGCCGGGGCGGTTCGACCGTCAGATCATGATCGACCTGCCGACGCTCGACGGCCGCGAGGACATATTGCGGATGCACGCGCAGAAGCTCAAGCTGGGTCCAACCGCCGACCTGCGTCGGTCGGCGCGTGGCACACCTGGATTTTCCGGCGCCGACCTGGCCAACCTGCTCAACGAGGCGGCCTTGCTGGCCGCTCGCCAGAACAAGGAGGGGGTGGATCAGGCCGATCTCGAGGAGGCTCGCGACAAGGTGTTGTGGGGTCGCGAACGGCGCAGTCGGGCGATGAGCGAAAAAGAGCGAAACATCACCGCTTGGCATGAGGCGGGGCATGCGCTGACGCAGGTTCTGCTGGAGCACACCGAGCCGGTGCACAAGGTTACGATCATCCCGCGCGGCCAAGCGCTGGGGGCGACGATGTCGTTGCCGGATCACGACGTGCTCAACCGAACCGGCAACGAGCTCCTAGATCAACTGGTCGTCCTCATGGGCGGACGCATTGCCGAGAAATTGCACACCGGCGATGTTTCCACGGGCGCACGGATGGACATCCGCATGGCGAGCCAGATCGCGCACCACATGGTCTGCGAATACGGCATGAGCGAGGTGATTGGCCCTCAGGCGTTTGGCGAGAACCAGGAACTCATTTTTCTCGGGCGCGAAGTGTCGCGTTCGCAGTCGCACAGCGAGGCCACGTCGGAGAAGATCGACGCGGAGATCAGCCGGCTGATCCGCGAGGCGTGCGACCGGGCCGACGCCCTGCTGACGGCCCACCGTGACACGTTGCGAATCCTGGTCGAGCGCCTTCTGGAAGAGGAGACGATGGACGGCCGCGAGGTGGCCGACCTGGCGAAGCTGGGGCGGTTCCTGACTCGGGAGGAGCTGGCCGAACGGGAGATGCAGGAGAGCCGGGCGCGCGCCGAGAAAGAGTCTGAGGCGCTCGCGCAGGCCCAGGCGCGGGCCGCGGCTCAGGCCGTCATCTCCGCTCCGGCGACGCACGCTGTGGCGATGGATGGCGAAGCCCCGTCTCCGCCACCCGCGCCGCCTGTCTAATTCGGGAGACGAGCGGGATGGTCAGTGGCAGTCAGAGCATGTGGCGATGTCGCGGGCGGGCGATCAGTTTGGATCGGCCGCAGGTCATGGGCATTGTCAATGTCACGCCCGACAGCTTTTCCGACGGCGGCCTCTGGGACGGCGCCCCGGACCGCTCGGTGGCCCACGGCCTCACGCTGCTGGAAGCCGGCGCCGACATTCTGGACGTGGGCGGCGAATCGACCCGGCCGGGTGCGGCCGGGGTGACGCTTGAAGAGGAGTTGAACCGCGTGATTCCGGTCATCCGTGAGTTGGCCCGCCAGACGCAGGTGCCGATTTCGGTTGATACCCGCCAGGCGGCGGTCGCCCGCGCGGCGATGGCCGCAGGCGCTTGCATCATCAACGACGTCACGGCGCTTGGTGGAGATCCGGAGATGCGGCGGGTTGCGGTCGAGACCGGAGCGGGTGTGGTGCTGATGCACCTGCGCGGCACGCCGCAGACCATGAACGGGCTGGCTGTGTATCGGGATGTGGTGCGGGAGGTGTGCGATGAATTGCGCGCAGCGGTTGACGCCGCCCGCGCGGCAGGCGTGGCACCCGAGGCGATCCTGGTCGACCCCGGATTCGGCTTTGCCAAGGAGACGGAACACAACGTCGCTCTGCTGCGCGATCTGGCGCGGCTGATGTCGCTAGGCCCGGTTCTGGTTGGGCTTTCGCGCAAGCGGTTCATCGGCGCGCTGACCGGCCGGACGATTCCCGCCGAGCGGATGACCGGCAGCGTCGCGGCCGCCGTGCTCGCCGTGCAGCGCGGCGCGTCGGTGGTGCGGGTTCACGATGTGCGCGAGACCGTGGATGCGTTGCGCGTGCTGGTTGCGGTTGAACCTGGGGAGAGGCGGGGTGCGCGATGCTGACACCGCTCCAAATCGAGTTCCGCGACATTCTGCAAATCGCCATCCTGGCTGCGGCGATCTATTATGCGTTGCGATTCATCCGCGGAACGCGGGCTGCCGCCATTCTGATGGGCCTTGGCATCGTGGTCGTGGTCGTCGTTGCCTCCATAAGCATCTTCAATCTCGATGTACTGGGCTGGCTGTTTGGTGGGTTGGCCCTTTACCTCGCGTTTGGGGTTGTGATCATCTTTCACCCCGAATTCCGACGGGGGTTGGCCAGGCTCGGCAAGCAGCCCTTTCTCAGCGCGCTGCCCTGGCAGACGGCGTGGCACATGCAGCCGGAACGGGTGTCGGAGAAGCTCTACGAAGTCGTGGACCGGCTTTCGGAGCGGCGGATTGGTGCCTTGATCGCGATCGAGCGAGCGGAATCGCTTGGCGTATTTGTGGATTCGGGCTTGCGGATCGATGCACCGCTGATTCCCGAACTCTTGCAGACGATTTTCTATCCTCCTTCGCCGTTGCACGACGGCGGGGTGATCGTTCGAGGCGAGTGCATTGTAGCGGCGCGATGCATATTTCCGCTTTCAGAGCAGGAGCGATCGGATCTGAAGGGGCTGGGGACGCGCCACCAGGCTGCGTTGGGGCTGAGCGAGGCGAGCGACGCGGTAGTCATCGTTATTTCCGAAGAGACGGGAACCGTGTCTATCGCGCATGACGGCAAGTTCTACCGGGATATTCGACCGGATGCGTTGCGCCGGTATTTGCGCGCGTTGGATCCGCTGAAGAGCGGCGAACACATGACGTTCGGACGAATTCTGGAGCGCCTGCACCCGAGTCCGCAGAACGGGTATCCGCAACGGGTGCGGCAACGCATCAGGCGGCAGCGGGAGGTAAACCATGACTGACCGCTCGACAAGAGGGCGTAGCAACGAGTTTCTCGCCGATCTGGTCTTCTGGGTTGTGCGCGACTGGCCCTGGAAGACGGTGGCGCTGGTGTTGGCAACCGTCCTCTATCTCTTCATTCGTACGCGCATTCGGCATGTCGAAACGGTTGTGGTGCCGATGGATATCGATCCGCAGGCACAGGTGACGGCCGCGACGATCGAGCCGCTCGCGGTGTCGGTGACCATTCAAGGATCGCTGACGGAGTTGCAGCGGTTGGACAGCCGCAACCTTCGGATGCTGGTGCACCCCGATTTTTCAGAGGGACCTGCGGGAACCCCCTCTTGGTTCCGCCGCCTGTTGCGGTCGGCCTTCGGCAACCGTTCGCGTGTGAGGGGCAATACCGAGGAATTCCGGCTCTCCGCACGCAACCTGCAGGGTATCAACCGGCAGATGCGGGTGATCAAAATCGATCCTCGAACGGCGAAAGTCACCTATGATGTGCGCGGCGAGGTCGAATTGCCCGTGGCCGAACCCGTCGTGGTGGGCAAGCCTTATCGGGGGCGCGTGGTCATCGACTATACGCCCAAGACAGTCCGTGTGACCGGCTCGCGCGATCAGCTTGAGGAGATGGTGGCGAGCGGTGTGCAACTGCAAACCGGGCCGATGGACGTGGACGGCCGCGTGCAGGGTTACAAAAAGACGGTGCCGATCTTGCAGCCCAGCGTGTCCCGGTTGGTCAAACTGGAACCGGCCGAAGTGACTGCCGAGGTCAAAATCATCACCGATCGGTTCACGAGTGTGTTTTCGAACGTCACGGTGCTGGTGAGGGGTCTGCCGGGCAATGGGCGTGGGTGGACCTGTGCGCCGTCGGAGGTTGTCGTGAAATTGACAGGCCGGGCGGAAGTGGTCAACGCCCTCCAACCCGATCAGGTGTCGGTGTTTGTTGACAGGCGTGATGCGCAGCGACTCGGCACCAACGTCTTACCGGTGAAGGTGTTTCTTCCCTATGATTTGTCAGTCGAGACCGTCGAGACCGAGCCGCCGATGGTCACTGTGTCACGGGTACAGCCGGAAGCGGAGGCGGGGTCGGAATCTGAAGGCCCCGCCAAGGTTCCCGAAGGATGAAGACTATGGCAGACGACGTACAAGCAACTATTTCTGATCCGCCGCCGAGTCTGATGGCGCGGCTGATGGGCGCCGCCTTGATTCCGTTCAGTCTGTTCCCCGTGCTCGCGATGGTGACCTACGATTGCCGGGATATTGCATGGGTTCATGTTCCAGCCAGCCTGCCGCCCGCGAACCTCATGGGGGTAGTCGGTGCCTGGCTGGTCTTTGGGGGTTATGCGCTGTTTGGTTTTGTGCTGTGGCTGCTGCCGCCGACGCTGCTGCTCGTCGGACTTCTGTTGGCATTCGGTCATCCCGTGCGCCTCGGAAGGCGTCTGCTCTGGGGCATCCCGTTCTTCGTGATGGTGTGCGCGCTCATTCAATTGGCGGCGGGCACCGCGCCCTTGGCGGAGTGGATGTCGGCGTTGAACATCACCCCGAATGCCGGCGGCGTCGTGGGGCAATGGGTCATGACGTGCTTCCTCAAGCGCTGGCTCAATCCGGTGGGCGGTGCCGTGGTGGCGGTTACGCTGGCCGTGGTCTTCGGCGTGCTTGCGGTCGGGTTTCGGACGCTGTGGTGCGCGGGGCGCTGGCTCCTGCTTTGGCTGCAGGAACGGCGCATCAAAGCGCGCGAGCAGGCGGAGCGACTGGGCCGCGAAGCGGAGGTTGCCGCGAAAGATTCGGCGCGTGAGCAGGTGCGGGATGCACGGGAGGCCGCCCGTGCGCTTCGCGAGCAGGACCGGCTAGCGAAACAGCAGAAGGACGAGGAATCCCGGCGCGCCTTCGATGAGCGCAAACGGGTGCAGGCGGAAGAGCGCCTGAGCCCCACGCCGCCACCGGAGAATGACCTGCGCGACCAGATGGCGGCGATGCACGAAGCGGCGCAACGTGAACAGCGCGCGGCCGTTGGTGCGGTCCCCCCGGTTGCGGATGCCGATGGCGAAGCCGATGAACCGGATCTGCAGCCGGAACCGTATCGGTTGCCTCCGGTCGACTTGCTGTCGCCCGTGCCCGATGACAGTCCCACGCTCGGCGACATGGAGCAGACGGCCGCCAACCTGATCGCCAAATTCAAGGAATTTAACATTCAGATCGAGGTGACCAACATCATCCCGGGCCCGGTTGTGACCCAGTATGAGGTGCTGCCCGGGCCGGGTGTCCGGGTGGAGCGGATCGCCGCCGAAGTGCGCAACCTGCAGCTCGCGCTCGGCGCCGCCAGTCTGCGCGTGCAGGCGCCAATTCCGAACAAGAAGGTCTGCGGCATTGAAGTGCCCAATCTGGTGGCGCAAAAGGTGACGCTGCGGCAGGTGTTGGAAAGTGAAAAGTGGAAGAAGGGGACGTATGCCCTGCCGCTGGCCATGGGCAAAGACGTCGTGGGCAATGACCTGGTGCTCGATTTGGCGACGCTGCCGCACATGCTGGTCGCCGGGCAGACGGGCTCGGGCAAGAGCGTCTGCCTGAACGCCATTCTCGTCGG
>JBIJDW010000016.1:0-19801 GCA_044343885.1 Kiritimatiellia bacterium | reverse complement strand
CATCCAGTCGAGCTGCGCTTTCTGGCGTAAGTTGTTGGGAATCAATTCTGAATTCTGAATCCTGAGTGCTGAATTCTTGGTGCGATGCAACGAAGTGAAATCGCACCCGAAATTTAGATCGCTCGCACCCTGGGCTTGCAAGCAAACAAGAAGACGGGTACACTGTGCCCAGTCAGACGCTGGGTATCCACCATCTCGTGCCTCACGGGATGGCCGGTCTCATGCGCACCCACTCAGTGAACGGTCTAATTCCATGAGCATCACCGCGTCCCAACTCGAATCCCATCTCTGGGAATCCGCCAACATCCTGCGCGGGCCGGTGGATGCAGCCGACTTCAAGTCGTATGTCTTTCCATTGCTTTTCTTCAAGCGCATCTCGGATGTTCATGACGAGGAGCACCTGGCCGCGCTGAAGGAATTCGATGGCGACGAGGAGTCCGCCCTCTTTCCCGAGAACTACGGCTTTCAGATCCCGGAGGATTGCCATTGGCGCGACGTACGGAAGGTCGCCACGAATGTCGGACAGGCCCTGCAAACCGCTATGCGTGGCATCGAGCAGGTCAACCCGCACACCCTCTACGGCATCTTCGGCGATGCGCAGTGGACGAACAAAGACCGCCTCTCCGATGCCCTGTTACGCGACCTCATCGAACACTTCTCCCGACTCTCACTGGGGAATGCCGCCGCCAAGGCCGATGTCCTGGGCCAGTCGTACGAATACCTGATCAAGAAGTTTGCCGACGCCACGAACAAGAAGGCGGGCGAGTTCTACACCCCGCGCTCCGTCGTGCGGCTCATGGTCAACATCCTCGATCCCCGCGAAGGCGAATCCATCTACGACCCCACCTGCGGTACTGGCGGCATGTTGCTGGAAGCCATCCATCATGTTCAGGAGACACGGGGCGATGTCCGCACGCTCTGGGGCAAGCTCTACGGCCAGGAGAAGAACCTCACCACCTCCGCCATCGCCCGGATGAACCTTTTTCTGCATGGCGCGGCGGACTTCAAGATTGTTCGTGGTGACACCTTGCGCAATCCCGCCTTCCACACCGCTGACAGCCTTTCCACCTTTGACTGCGTGATCGCCAATCCGCCTTTCTCGCTGGAGAAGTGGGGCGACGATGTCTGGACCAGCGACCCTTACGGGCGCAACTTCGCCGGCATGCCCCCCGCCAAGAGCGGCGACTACGCCTTCGTGCAGCACATGATCAAATCCATGGCCCCAAAGACCGGACGCATGGCCGTCGTCCTGCCGCATGGCGCTCTTTTTCGTATGGGCAAGGAAGGCGAGATCCGGAAGAAGATTCTCGGCATGGACCTGCTCGAAGCCGTGATCGGCCTCGGACCCTCGCTCTTTTACGGCACCGGCCTCGCCGCCTGCATCCTTGTTTTCCGGCAGAAGAAAGCCAAGGACCGGAAAAACAAGGTGCTCATCGTCGATGCCTCGAAAGAGTTCAAAACCGGCCGCGCCCAGAATGAACTGCTCCCTCAGCATGTCGAGCGTATTCACGGCTGGGTGCGCGACTATGCCGATGTCGAAGGGGTAGCCCGCGTCGTGACGCTTGAAGAGATCGCTGCCAACGACCACAACCTCAATATCCCGCGCTACGTCGAGCCGAAGGTCACAAGCGAAGTAATCACTGTGGAGGATGCGATGAAGCGGTTGCGCAAGAGCGCGGAGGCGGCGTTTGCGGCGGAGGATAAATTGCTTGCCATTCTGAAACGAGAGGAACTCTTGCAGTGAAAGATGCCCAGAAGCCTGATCATGTCAGCCTAAACACACTCGTCAATCACTTACGTGAAGGACGCTTTGTTATACCTGATTTTCAACGAGAGTTTGAGTGGCGCCCTTGGGATATAAGCGGCCTTATGCGCTCAATATTCCTAGACTACTACATCGGCAGCCTTTTGCTTTGGAGAGGCACAAAATCGAATTTTGACGCTTTGTCCTGTGAGGCCGTTTACGGGTTTGAGGGTGACGGTAACCCCGAATACATCGTGCTTGATGGACAGCAGCGCCTTACAGCTTTGCTCTACGCCTTGCTGGCTCCTGATGTCCCGCTTCCAAATCGCGCTGGAAAAGCGTTCTACTACATTAAGGTGAACCTGTTCATGGCCGAAAATTATGATGAGGCGTTCGGCTATGATTGGCACAGCAAACAGTGGACAAAGACTCTGTGCGACCCTGAAGCCCAGTACGCCACGCATCTCTTCCCCCTGTCTGTCATTGGAGCAGGAGGATGGGAGTTGGCTAATTGGGTACAAGGATACGAGCACTTCTGGAAAACCAAGGCAATTGAAGCAGGCACGTCGGGAGACGCTGAGCGCATAAATCAGGTGACTAGCCACGCCACTAATGCGAAAGCATTTGGCGTACACCTCAAAGGGATTACCGAGCAGTATCAGATTTCCTATATTGAACTCGACAAGAATCTTGCTGTCGATAAAGTCTGTGATATATTTACTCAGATTAACAGTCGTGGTATACGGCTTGACGTGTTCGACCTTGTCAATGCGTTGCTCAAACCCAAGGGCCTTCAGTTGAAACTTATGTGGCGGGAAGCCGCATCGCGTCTGGATGATGTTGAAACCGTGAAGATGAACGTCTACATCCTCCAAGTCATGAGCATTCTGCGACAGGGTTACTGCTCACCTAAATATCTCTATTTCTTGATCCCTGGACAGGAAAAACCGATTCGAGAGGCTGACGGAACTCGCAGGAAGGAAATCCTTGTTGCGGACGTTGATGACTTCAAGACCCAATGGGAACGCGCAGTAGATGCCATTGAAGACGCCATAAAAGTGTTACGCTATCCTCAAGAATACGGTGCAATATCATCACAGTTTCTCCCTTATGTGTCCATCCTCCCCGCATTCTCAGCGCTCAGGGCTCACTCTAAGACGCTCCCATCGACATCCCAACTGGATGCCCGCCGAAAGCTCCGTCACTGGTACTGGGCCTCAGTATTTAACAACCGCTACTCTGGATCGGTCGAGTCCACCAGCGCCAGAGACTTTTTGGACGTAAAGGCATGGTTTGACGACGATACTGCAGAACCCTCCTTGATTGCAGAATTTGCGCAACGCTTCCGCAATCTTGATCTGCGGAAGGAAACAAAGCGTGGCACCTCTGTATATAATGGCATTTTTAATCTTCTTGTGATTCAAGGTGCACGGGATTGGATGACAGGTGACGTACCGCAGCACGGCGATCTTGATGATCACCACATTGTCCCCGATTGGTGGTGCAAGAGTACTATCAGAACTGGCCTTGGAAACTCAATTCTCAACCGTACGCCAATGACTGCCGAAACAAATCGCCATGTCATCCGGGCTCGCCTGCCGAATGAGTATCTACCAGAAATGATCGCACAGAGCGGCGAAGCGACCGTGAGGGGTATATTGGAGTCGCACTTCATTTCGCCTGTCGCCTTTGACATTCTGCTCAGAAACCCGTTTGGTCCAAACGATTTTGAGGCTTTCATTGCTGAACGGCAGCGGATCATTCAAGACGCCATCGAAAATCTCCTAATCAAGGAGCGGTTGGATCTTCCTCTTCATTTACGCGAACTTGATTCGGCCACAGAGTTGGTTGAACTGGGTATTCGGAAGGTAATTGATACGACTCTATGTGGCGAATGGGCTCAAGTCCCGCCACATGTACAGCAAAAGGTGGATGAACGGGTCTCCCGGGCGGTCAAGAAGAATGCGGCGCTTGATGCCGACCGTTACCAGACACTTGCGGGTAGGCTGGAATATTTTGACCTTCGCGAATTGCAGGACACGATCACCGGTAAAACACCGTGGCCCGCATTCGAAGCACGCTTTGGGACAAAAGAAGCGTTTGCGGGCAAGATCGACCAACTCGCAGAACTACGGAACGGAATCCGGCACAGCCGCGCTGTCGACGAGATTGTCCGTATGGAGGGCGAAGCCGCTATTCTGTGGTTCACTCAGGTTCTCAAGAAATGACCCGCATCACCCAACAACAACTCGAATCCTACCTCTGGGGCGCCGCCGTGCTTCTGCGGGGCACCATTGACGCCGGCGACTACAAGCAGTTCATTTTCCCTCTGCTCTTCTTCAAGCGGCTGTGCGATGTCTTCGATGAGGAGACCGTCACCGCGCTGCGGGATTCAGGCGGCGACCAGGATTTTGCGCTCTTCCCTGAGAACCACCGCTTCCAGGTGCCGCCAGACGCCCATTGGCGCGAGATCCGCAAGGTCAATCGCGACGTGGGCCGGGCCTTGCAACAGGCCATGCGCGCCATTGAGGCGGCCAACCAGGACAAGTTGATGGGTATCTTCGGCGATGCGCAGTGGACTAACAAAGACCGCCTGTCCGACGCCATGCTGCGTGATCTCGTCGAGCACTTCTCCACGCTGGAACTCACCGTCGCCAACCTGCCCGAGGACGAGCTGGGCCAGGGCTACGAGTATCTCATCAAGAAGTTTGCCGACGACTCCGGCCACACCGCCGCCGAGTTTTACACCAATCGCACCGTCGTCCACCTCATGACCGAGATGCTCGAGGTGCAGCCCGGCGAGTCGGTTTATGATCCCACCTGTGGCACGGGCGGCATGTTGCTCTCCTGCGTTACGCACTTGCGCCGGGCGGGCAAGGAGTGGAGGAATGTAAAACTCTACGGCCAAGAGCGCAACCTCATGACCTCCTCCATCGCCCGGATGAACTGCTTCCTTCACGGCATTGAGGACTTCCGCATTGAGCGCGGCGACACCCTGGCTGAGCCAAAACTCGTCGAAGGCGACCGCCTCCAGCGCTTCGATGTCGTGCTGGCCAATCCACCCTACTCGATCAAGCAGTGGAACCGCGAAGCCTTCGCCGCCGACCCCTGGGGGCGAAACATCTTCGGTGTCCCGCCGCAGGGCCGCGCCGACTACGCCTTCCAGCAGCACATCCTGCAAAGCCTCAAGCCCAAGACCGGCCGCTGCGCCGTCCTCTGGCCCCACGGCGTCCTCTTTCGGCAGGAAGAGGCCGACATGCGACGCAAACTCATCGAAGCCGACCTCATCGAGTGCGTCCTCGGGCTCGGGCCGAACCTCTTCTACAACTCGCCCATGGAAGCCTGTGTCGTTGTCTGCCGCACGCAAAAGCCCAAGGTCCGGCGAGGCAAGATCCTCTTCATTAACGCGATAAACGAAGTCACCCGCGAACGCGCGCAGAGCTTCCTGACCGACGAGCATATCGAGCGCGTTGTGAAGGCCTACGCGCTGTTCAATGAAGAACCTGGTTTCGCCTGTGTCGCGACGCTTGAGGAGATCCGCGCCAAGGATGGCAACCTGAGTATCCCCATGTACGTCACGCTGACGACAGGCGCGGACAGGGTACGCGAAGTAGGCGCGAGTTACGGGAAGCCGGACTTGCCCGCCGCGATTTCGACATGGTTGGAGAGCTCCGCCGACGTGCGGAAGGCATTGAATAATCTGCTTCAGGATCGTCCGTAATCCGTGAGGCGCGTGGCTCCGTGTAATCGGTTGTCGCCTGTGGGCGGCAAAAGCCTCGCATGCCGATATGATTTGTGGTTCAATGGAAACATGACTTTGGGAGAATGTGTTCATGAAAGCAGAACTTTTACGGCGGTGCGTCAGAGCCATGGCGGAGGTCGACAGCCGTGACCTCAGTACGGTATCGAAAGCTTCCACCAAATGAGTCAACCAAAGCGAAAAATAACGATCATGGTTTCCTCGACTGTTTACGGAATTGAGGAACTGCTGGATCGCATTTACACGCTGCTCACGGCCTACGGTTATGAAGTCTGGATGTCCCACAAGGGCACCATTCCGGTTTCCTCAGACCGAACCGCCTTTGAGAATTGCCTTGCAGCAGTGGGAAAGTGCGATCTCTTCCTCGCGTTGATCACCCCGCATTATGGGAGTGGTCAAGACAAGGAGCATCCGGATGCGTCTTCGATCACACACCGCGAACTGCAGCGTGCCATCGAACTAAAGAAACCCCGATGGCTGCTTGCTCATGACCATGTTGTTTTCGCCTGGTCCTTGCTCAAGAATCTCGGATACGGAGACAAGGAGACTAGAAAAAAACTCCGGCTCAAGAAAACGGCTATTCTGGACGACCTGCGCGTACTCGACCTTTATGAGCAAGCCATTGTTCACGGCGTTCCTCTCGCCGAGCGTTACGGAAACTGGGTGCAGAAGTTCCGTTCTACTGAGGATGGTTCGCTCTTCGTGGGTGCCCAGTTTTTCCGGTCTCAGGAGGTGGAGCAGTTTATCAAAGAGAACTTTGAGAACGGTTCGACTCGCCCTGCGAATGAAGGTAATCCATGAACCCACAGGAAGTCGAGAAACTCCTTTCACTGGGTGAGGGGCAGCGCGTTGAGTTTAAGTCGCACTACCGCCATATCGAAACGATCGGGCGCGTCGTGTGTGGCTTTTTGAATACTTCAGGCGGCTATGTCATTTGCGGGGTGGATGACCACGGCAATGGGGTCGGTGTCGATCTCGCCGAGAATGCCGTGGCATTGCTGGAGAAGCAACTCCATGAAGGTTTATCTCCCAAAGTTCTCGTTTCCGTTCAGATCCAGAACCTCAAAGGCAAACCGCTTCTCGTCATCGAGGTGCCCTCTGGCAGTGACCTGCCATACGCCTTTCGGGACACGATCTACCTCCGCACCGGCGATGCCAATCGGCCAGCCGATATCGAAACCATCCGCGATCTCGTGATGCGCAGGCAGACGGAGCCGGAACGCTGGGAGCGCCGCTTTTCTCTGGCCGACATGGAGGCCGACGTGGACGCCGGTGAAATCCGTTCTGCCGTAGCCGCCGCCCAAGTGGTCCGGCGGGCGTTCTTTCGCGAGGTCTCAGACCCTGTCAGAGTTCTTGAAGATTTTTCCGTCGCCAAGTATGGCCGGTTGACAAATGGCGGTGATGTGCTTTTTGCCCACAATCCGGCACAACGCCTGCCGCAGGTCCGGGTCCGTGCTGCCTGTTACCCATCGAGCAAGGCCAGCGACACATTCCGGGACATGAAGTCCTATGAAGGTCCTCTCGTTCAACTGCTGGATCAAGCCTACGACTTCATTGTCCGGAACACGGCGACCCTGGCGACATTCCCAACCAAAGGCCTCCGGCGGGAGGACCGGCCGCTCTATCCGGAGAAAGCCGTTCGGGAAGGATTGGTCAATGCGTTTGCACACCGGGATTACGCCAGTTCTTCGGGCGGCATAACCGTGGGTATCTATCCGGACCGGCTTGAGATATGGAACTCCGGCGCATTGCCCGCCGGTATCACTCCGGAAAAACTCACTGCCGGGCACCTATCCATTCTGCGGAATCCAGACATTGCGCATGTCCTCTACCTGCGGGGACTCATGGAAAAACTGGGCCGCGGCAGCGTTCTTATCCTACAGGAGTGCCGCCAGCATGGTTTGCCGGAGCCGCAGTGGACATCCGACGAAAAGACAGGGGTCACGCTCACGTTCTTCAACACGGGAGTTACCCCGGAAGTCACCCCGGAAGTCACCCCTCAAGTCACCCCTCAAGTCACCCATCAAGTCACCCATCAAGTCCAGAAACTATTGGCCTTACTGAAGAGTGAAATGTCCAGTAGCGATCTTATGGCGGCTATGAGCCTGAAGGACAGGGTGCATTTCCGCGAGGGGGTGATGCGTTCGGCGTTACGTTCCGGTTTGGTGGAAATGACCCAGCCGGATAAGCCGAACAGCAGCAAGCAGCGTTACCGGTTGACGCCGCTGGGGCAAACCATCCGAGCCACGATCACCCAATGACCACCACCCTGCCAACCCTCGACTCGCTCCGGCCCAATCCCCATTGGGCCAAGCTCCCGCTCTTCGACCGCAAGGAGTGGAAGACGGTGCGGTTTGGGGATGTGGTGGAAAACTTGAACGAGACGGAACGCACGCCTTCGGGGATTGACCGGTTCATCGGGTTGGAACATCTGGAACCGGGATCGTTGCACATCAAGGAATGGGGCGACGTTGCCGACGGCACCACGTTCACGCGCCGTTGCCGGCCGGGGCAGGTGCTCTTCGGCAAGCGCCGCGCCTATCAGCGCAAGGTAGCTGTGGCTGAGTTTGACGCGCTGGTGTCCGGCGACATCTACGTGTTTGCACCCAAGTGTGACCGGCTGCTTCCAGAACTCCTGCCTTTCCTCTGCCTCTCGGAAAGGTTCTTCCAGCATGCGGTCGGCACTTCCGCAGGATCGCTCTCTCCGCGCACAAACTGGAGCAGCCTCGCCAGCTTCGAGTTCGACCTCCCGCCGCTCGACCAGCAGCGCCGCATCGCGGAAATCCTCTGGGCGGTGGATGTGATGCAAAGAGCCGCAATTACTTTTTTGGAGGATGCAAAAACTTCACGAAAGACCACTCTACTCAATCGGTTTGCAAAACTTGGCCTAAAATATCCGAAAGAAAAAATTCGCGAAGTGGGCCACGTTCAGTTGGGGCGTCAGCGAGCTCCCAAATACACAACCGGAATTTATTCCAAACCTTACCTCCGTGTTGTAAACATCTTGGATGGTGAACTTGATTTGAGAGACGTCCAAGAGATGGATTTCGATGAAAGGGACTTCGTCAGATATATTCTAAAGCCTGGCGATATTCTGGTGACTGAAGGCGATATTACCAGTCCATACAATGTTGGAAGATCTGTTATTTATCGCGGTGAGATTCCGAATTGTTGTTTCCAAAACACCCTCATTAGATGGCGAGTTAGTGAAAAACTCGAAACAGACTATGCCCACTTAGCGTTGCAAGATGCGTTGTATAGAGGTGTGTTTGCCGCGGTTGCAAGCACGACGACCGTTTCGCATTTGGGTTCAGAAAGATTCGGCTCTGTTCGCTTGCCGATTCCTCCAATTATCGAACAGCGAAAACTTTGTGAGGAAATTGCTCAACTCTCTCAGCTTGTTGATAACCAAACGACGCACTCAAAACAAAGCACCGCCTTGGTTGGTCAGTTTATTCAGGCTTTGATGGGAGAAAAATCATGAGCTTCACCGAATCCAAAACCGTCGAGCAGATCATTTCTGGTCCCTTGGACTCGACTTTTCGATTCAGCCCGTCGACTTCACGGGGCGCGGTGGCCATCGCGGATACCAATGAGGTTCCTCTATGTTAGAGAGAGTTGAGCAGATTCAGGGCGTCGGATTGCTCCACGATGCGGACGGAAAAGCATTCAAGTGGCAGAAAGCAACTTTGATATATTCCGATAATGGCCGCGGCAAGTCAACACTGGCGAGCATCCTTCGATCGGCTGCAACCGGGGATGGTTCGCTCATCGCCCATCGCGCCACAGTAGACGGCAAACTTGTGCCACGCATTACTTTGCAGTTCGGAAGTGGCCACAAAGTGACCTTCGCATCGGGCAATTGGTCGGAAGTGCGCCGTGAGCTTCTAGTTTTCGACTCTGACTTCATTGAAAAAAATGTACACTCCGGCGGTGTAGTAAATACGGCGCACAGAAAGCAATTGCTTCAGTTCGCTCTCGGGGAAAAGGCCGTCGCTGCCAGAAAGGCCGAAGATGATGCCACTAACGACGCGAAGGAGGCTTCGGCGTTACTTGCGCAGTTATCGCAACAGTTGAGTTCGTACCATCAAGGAACAGCGCTTGCGGTCTTTGAGAACCTCGCCGACGTTGCTGATTCTGACACGCAAATAGGTATCCTACAGAACCGAGTTACAGCCGCGAACAATAGTGCACTGTTTATGAGAATGGCGCTTCCTACTGAAGTACCAATTCCAAGCCTTGACTTTGATGCTCTCTTCTCACTGCTTCGCACAACAATTGAGAACATGCAGGATGATGCCGAAACTGTCGTGCGTGCGCAAATCGCAAAACTAAATTCACCGGAGGCAGAGAGTTGGCTCAGTCAGGGGCGCTGTCTTGATAACGGAAAAGACTGCCCATATTGTGCGCAACCTACTGAGGGTATTGATCTGATTCGATCTTACCGGACCCATTTTAACGCAACCTATTCTGAACTGAAGAGCAGGGTCGGGCAACTTGACAAAACGGTCACATCATCGACGTCTACGGCAATTGCGAATGCGTTCGCGCAGGGAGTATCCACAGCAAATGCGACGGCCACAGCATGGCAAGACAATGTAGCGATTACTCCAACCACCTTCGATGTCACCATTGCCACGAGTAAACTGCAGGAAGTCGAGACCTTACTACTGGGCCTCGTGACAAAGAAGCAAACGAGCCCCACTAATGCCGTTGGATCAGATCAGGACCGTGCTGACGCCGACAGACTTTGGGGAGAATTGACGCGGCTAATGCTCAACGCGAACCAAACCATCAGCACGGCAAGGGCGGCCATTGAGACTTTCCGACAGAAACTGGCGACGGAGAATGTCCAGCAACTTCAGATTCAGATTCAGCAGTTTCAACTTGCCAAGCAGCGACATACACCGGTTGTGAAAGGGCTGATTGATCAAGTGGTCGCTGCCAGAAGTGAGTTGGGTAAGGCCGAGGCGCGAAAAGGACTTGCCCGTGATAGTCTTAATGTCCTGATGAAGAAACTACTTAAGGATTATGAAAAGGCTATCAACGCGCTGCTTGCGAAGTTTGGTGCGTCCTTTATGATTGAAAACATGGACGCAAATTTCCGAGGTGGCTCACCGCGGAGTGAATACGGATTGACTCTTCGCGGCAAATCAGTCCCGCTCGAAGGCGGACCTCCATCGTTTGGCACTGCCTTGAGTGAAGGCGATAAGAGGACGCTTGCCTTCACATTCTTTGTGGTGAGCGCATTGACTGACCCGAGTCTAAAGGATCGAGTGATTATTGTCGACGACCCCATGTGCAGTCTTGACGTGAATCGTAAGCAACACACACGGACTGTTCTAAAGCAGATGTTCGCAGGGGCTGAACAGTTGGTTGTCTTGGCTCACGACCCTCATTACATTCGTGATCTTCGGGAAACACTTACGCAAAAAGACGGATCACGGCCGGTGAGCATCTTTCAACTTCAACATGCACCGGCTGGTTACACCGATTTCGCGATGTACGATGTCGATAGAGAATGCGAGTCGCCCTACTATCGCCATCACGGACTACTTGTTGATTTCGTGGCTGGCAGGGGCTGTGACTATGCTCACGTGGCAAAGGCGATTCGCCCTTTGCTGGAGGGCTACTTGCATCGCCGGTTTCCTGGGCTTATTCCCCGCGACCTCATGTTTGGGCAGGTGGTAGCGTTTATCAACGACGCAAAGTTACCGCACCCTGTTTACTTTGCAAAAGGTTTGGTAGCCGAATTGAACGAGATCAACGATTATGTCAAACAGTTCCATCACGATACTAATCCTGGTAAAGTCGACACAGTCATAATTGTGGCGTCAGAGTTGCGAGCTTATGCTAAACGGGCACTGAACATCGTTTACAGGGGGTCCAATGACATTGACTGAAACCAAGACCGGCGAGAAGGCAATACTTGATTGTGCCGCACAGTTTTTGAGATACTACGCGTCATGAACAAACGGCTTTCGACATCCTTCATCGAGTTGACGCACGATGCCCTTCTTAAGGCTTTCTGGTATAAACCGTCTCTGCGTTTGTTCCTCCAGCAGCACGGGGTTAGGGACTCCGTTCTGGCACAATGGCATTCTGACCAGAGCAAGCGTGACTTCATTGCCTGGTTGTGGCCGCAACTCGTTACGATAGATCGAGGTCACTCTGCAATCCTTAGCATGGCGCGTTCACTGTCTGAAATGCAGCACTTTCCCGATTTGGAACGGAAAGAAGATACAAGAGTGCGTATCCCTGAAGCCAAGCAGGCTATCTCTCGTTTGAAAGAGCAGGTTTTCAAGATAAATGAGACGCTTAAGGAAACGGAGGAGGCCGCAGTAGCTCGCAAAGCAAGCCAGGAAGAAATGTCTAAACGACTTGCTGCCCAGCGATCTCTCGTGACATTACAGCAGGAACTTACTGCGTTAACGCGACAACATGGCACGCAGGAGGGTGGATACGCATTCGAGAAATGGTTCTACGATCTTGCTGTCTATTTTGAGTTGGATGCTCGTCCGGGCTATAAGGCTGATGGAAGGCAGATTGATGGGGCCATCACCATCGAGGGGACGACGTTTCTGTTAGAGACAAAGTTCACCAACGAGCCGGTGGGTTCGCCGGACATTGATTCTTTCATGGCAAAAATAGAGTCAAAGGCTGACAACACAATGGGACTTTGTGTTTCTATGTCTGGGTTCAACGAAGGCGCGAAGCGCACAGCGTCAAAGCAAAGAACGCCGATGCTGTTGCTCGATCACAGTCATATCTTTAACCTTATCCTTCCCGGCGTAATGACTCTGCCGCAAGTAATTTCCCGGATAAAGCGTCATGCGTCCCAGACTGGCTTTTCGTTTCTCGGGGTCCTGGAGTTCTGACCATGTATGATTTCACCGAATCCAACACCGTTGAAAAGATGATCCTCGATGTCGCGACCCGTCTCGGCAGCGGCGCGGGCAATCTTATGGTCCGCGAAGATTCGTCCGCGGGCTGGGGCGCTTCATTAGGCGATGAACTCAAGCCGTCGCGCTGGACTTATGCGGCGGGGACGGCTCTGCCGCGTCAGCCGGGCGACGTGCTGGTGGAGTCGTGGGTGCGGGAGGCGCTCATTGCCCTGAACCCCGAGATCGCCGAGCACCCGGACCGGGCGGACGAGGTGATTTATGCGCTGCGGGCCATTTTGCTCTCCGTGCAGGGCGACGGGCTGGTGCGGGCGAATGAGAACTTCATGGCGTGGCTGCGCGGCGAGAAGACGATGCCCTTTGGCCCGAACGGCCAGCATGTGACGGTGCGGCTGGTGGATTTCACCCAACCGGCCAAGAACCGGTTGACGGTGGTGAACCAGTGGACCTACCAAACCGGCAGCGTGACGAAGCGCTTTGACGTCGTTTTTCTGGTGAACGGTCTGCCGCTGGTGATTGCCGAGGCAAAGACGCCGACGCGCAGCGCGGTAACGTGGTTTGACGGGGCTTATCAGATCAGCGAGATCTACGAAAAAGAGATCCCGGCGATGTTTGTGCCGAACGTGTTCTCCTTTGCCACCGAAGGCCGCCTGCTGCGCTACGGCAGCATTCGCATGCCCATCGACCTCTGGGGGCCATGGCGCGATGACGATAATCAGACCGAAGGCGAGCTACACCACGTGCGCGCCACAGTCGAGAGTCTGATGCGCCCCGGCGTGGTGCTGGACATCCTGCAAAACTTCACTCTCTTCGCCACGGACAAGAAGCACCGGCGCATCAAGGTGATTTGCCGCTACCAGCAATACGAGACGACGAACAAGATCGTGGCCCGCGTGGTGGCCGGGTATCCGAAGAAGGGTCTGATCTGGCATTTCCAGGGGAGCGGCAAGAGCCTGCTCATGGTCTTCGCCGCGCAGAAGCTGCGGATGCACCCGCGGCTGGGCAACCCCACCGTGATAATCGTGGTGGATCGCATTGACCTCGACACGCAGATTACCGCCACCTTCAACGCGGCGGATGTGCCGAACATGGTTGGCGTGAGTGATCGCAAGGAACTGCAACGACTGCTCGGGCAGGATGTGCGCAAGGTGCTGATCACCACCATTCACAAGTTCGGCGAGGCCGGCGGCGTGCTAAACGACCGCAAAAACATCATCGTGATGGTAGACGAAGCGCACCGCACGCAGGAAGGCGATCTGGGCCGCAAAATGCGCGAGGCGTTGCCCAATGCCTTCCTCTTTGGCCTGACCGGCACGCCAATCAACCGGGCGGACCGCAACACCTTCTGGGCCTTCGGCGCTGACGAGGACAGCGCGGGCTACAT
The DNA here is from genome assembly GCA_044343885.1 of Kiritimatiellia bacterium. Classification (GTDB taxonomy): domain Bacteria; phylum Verrucomicrobiota; class Kiritimatiellia; order RFP12; family JAAYNR01; genus VGWG01. The sequence continues at coordinate 6,011 of JBIJDW010000016.1, read as the reverse complement.
GAGCCGCTATTCCTTCCAAGACAGCATCCGCGACAAGGCCACGCTGCCGCTGCATTTTGAGGCGCCGACGGTGAAGCTGAAAATCGATCAGGCAGCGATTGATGAAGCCTACAAGGTAATCACCGACGACCTGAGCGAACAGGACCGTGATGACCTCGCCCAACGCGCCGCCAAGATGGCCGTGCTGGTGAAGAATCCGGAGCGCGTGCATGCCGTGGTGGAGCATATCGTCAGGCACTTCCAGACCAAGATCGAGCCGAACGGCTTCAAGGCGCAGGTTGTGTGCTTTGATCGTGAATGCTGCGTGCTTTACAAGAAGGTGATGGACGAGATCGTCGGCCCGGATGCCAGCGCCATCGTCATGAGCGCCGGCCAGAAGGACTCGCCGGAATGGAAGGTTCATCTGCGCGACAAGGACGCCGAGGAAAAGCTGCTTGATCGCTTCCGAGATCCGGCGGACCCGCTGAAGTTCGTGATCGTCACGAGCAAACTGCTTACCGGTTTCGACGCACCGATCCTCCAGGCGATGTATCTCGACAAACCGATGAAGGATCACAACCTCCTGCAAGCCATCTGCCGCGTGAACCGCACCTACGGCCAGACCAAGACGCACGGACTGATCGTGGATTACATCGGCATTTTCGACGACGTGGCAAAGGCGCTGGATTTCGACGAGAAAGCCGTGCAGCAGGTGGTCAGCAACATCGACGAGTTGCGTCACGTCTTGCCCGTGCAGATCCAGAAGTGTCTGGCGTTCTTCCCCAAGGTAGACCGGAGTGTGGGCGGCTACGAAGGCCTGCTGGAGGCCCAGCAACACCTGCCGAATAACGAGGTTCGCGACACGTTCGCCGGCGCATACACCGTGCTCGGAAACATTTGGGAAGCCTTGTCACCGGACCCTTGCCTTGGCGCCTACGCCCAGGATTACAAGTGGCTGACGCAGGTTTATGAATCCGTGAAGCCGGTGAACGGCCGCGGCAAGCTGCTCTGGCACCGCCTCGGCACGAAGACCATCGAACTGATCAACGAAAACGTTCATGTCGAAGCCGTGCGCGATGACATCGATACGCTGGTGCTCGATTCAGAAGTACTCGACAACATCTTGAAGGATGCGAATCCGGAGAAGAAAGCCCGTGAGGTGGAGATCAAACTGATCGCCCGTCTGCGCAAGCACGCCGGCAATCCCAAATTCAAGGAACTCGGCGAACGGCTGGAAAAGATCCGTGAGAAGCACGAGCAAGGGCTTCTCAACAGTCTGGAGTTCTTGAAGGCGATACTCGAAATCGCCAAAGACACGGTGGAAGCCGAGAAGCAGACAGCTCCCGAAGAGGAGCAAGACCAGGCGCTAGAAGCCCTGACAGAGCTTTTCAATGAAGTGAAGACGAAGAACACACACATCATCGTGGAGCGAATCGTGTTCGACATTGATGCCATTGTGAAGCAGGTCCGCTTTGACGGCTGGCAGACCACGACTCAGGGGGAGCGGGAAGTGCAACAAGCCCTGCGGCGGGCGCTGCTCAAGTACCGGTTGCACACCGACCAGGACCTCTTCGACAAAGCTTACAGATATATCCGGCAGTATTATTGATCGGCGACAAGGAACCTTGAGGACATGGCAAAGGAGGTCTTTTCAATGAAACGGATTCTCGTCTTGGCTGTGAGTGTGGTCGCGCTGTGGAGCTGGGGACAGACCGATCCGATTGCGGTGGTGCCGCCCGTGACGGCGGCGGTGTCGGCCGAAAGCGGCTGGCTGGAAGGGTTGCGCGAACGGGGACGGGTCACCGGCTATCTGACGCCGTCGGAGTTTCTTGCTGAACTGGATGCCCTAGAGGGCGTTCAGACAGACAAGGGATCCGGATTGCGTGCGTTCGCACACGATCCGGGGGCGTTCCTCAAGCAACACGGGGTCCTCTGGACGTTCGTCATGGTTCTGATCGGCGGACTCCTGCTGAATCTCACCCCCTGCGTGCTGCCGATGATTCCGGTGAACCTGGGGATCATCGGCGCGGCATCGGGTGGACGGCGTGGTTTCTGGCTCGGTCTGGCCTATGGCGCCGGCATCGCGGCCGTCTACGGCGTCATGGGAGTGATTGCCGTTCTGGCCGGGGGGGTCTTCGGCGCCCTGCAGGGGTCGCCCGTCTTTAATGGCGTCGTGGCTGGCGTGTTCGTGCTGCTCGCGCTGGCGCTGTTTGATGTGCTGACGGTTGATTTCTCGCGGCTTCAACGTTCCGTGGCGGCGGGCGGACGCGGCGGGCTTGCCGCCGCGGTGGGCGCGGGCGGCTTCTCGGCGCTGCTGGCGGGTGCGTGCGTGGCGCCGGTTGTGGTGGCGGTGCTCATCCTGAGCGCATCGCTGGTCGCGCAGGGCGTGCGGGCGGGAGCGCTGCTGCCGCTGGTACTGGGCATCGGCATGGCGCTGCCGTGGCCGTTCGCGGGGATGGGCCTCTCCTGCCTGCCCAAGCCGGGCCGGTGGATGGAGACGCTCAAGCGGGCGCTGGGCGTGTTCGTGCTGGCAATGGCGGTCTATTACGGCTGGATCGCCTGGCAGGGGTTCCGTCCCCGTCCGGCGGCCGACTCGATCACGGCGGGGGACCCGGCCGCGTGGGCCCGTGAGGTTGCGGCGGCGCGCACGGAAGGCAAGCCGCTGATGGTCGATTTCTGGGCGACCTGGTGCAAGAACTGCCACGTCATGGAAAGCCGAACCTTCCGCGATCCCGCCGTGGCGAAACGCTTGAGAGACTACCACCTGATACGCGTGCAGGCCGAGCGTCCGACCGAGGAACCCGCCGTGGGGATGGTTGACGCCTTCGGCGTGCTCGGCCTGCCGACGATCGTGATCCTCGATCCTTAACCCAGCTCGCGCCGGATGACGGCACAGACCTCGTCGCAATCCGATCCGGTCATTGCCGTACCCGAGGGGAGGCACAGCCCGCAACTGAACAGGCGCTCGGCGACGCCGCCGCCAAAGGTGCGCGCGCCGCGGAAGACCGGTTGCAGATGCATCGGTTTCCAGACGGGCCGGGCCTCGATGTTCTCCGACTCCAGCGCGAGGCGGATCCGCTGGCTGGTTTCACCCGGACGGCCGGACCGGTCTGATGCCCAATCCCCGTCAAAGCAAACCACGGTCAGCCAACGGCTCGCCGCTCCATAAGCCGCTTCGGGCATGAACCGGATTTGCGGCAGATCGGCCAGCCGTTCGCGATACCACTCAAAAACCTGCCTCCGCTTGGCGACGATGTCGTCCAAATGGCGCAACTGCCCCACCCCGACCGCAGCCACCAGATTGCTCATCCGGTAATTGTACCCCAGCATTCGATGCTCGTACCACGCCTCATCCTCGCGGGCCTGCTGGGAGAGGTGACGCGCGCGCGCCACCAGAGCCGCATCGGTCGAGGCCAGCAACCCGCCGCCCGAGGTCGTGATGATCTTGTTGCCGTTGAACGAATAGACGGCGGCGACGCCCGCCGATCCGGCCGCGCGGCCGCGATAGGTCGCGCCCAGAGCTTCGGCCGCGTCGACAATTAGCGGCACGCTGTGGTGAGCGCAGACCGCTTCTAGGGCGTCGTAGTCGCAGCACTGTCCATACAGATCGACTGCCACGACCGCGGCCACGCGCCGTCCCTCGCGCGCCAGCGTCCGCAGCGCGTCTTCGGTGAGTTCCGAATCGAGCGTCCAGGTCGCCTCGTTCGAATCCACCAAGATCGCCTCGGCGCCCATCTGCACGGCGGGCGCGACACTCGCCACAAAGGTCAGCGTCGGCGCCACAACCGCGCCATCCGGCCCGGCGCCGAGTTCGCGGTAAAGCAGGTGAAGCGCCGCCGTGGCGCTGGACAGCGCCAGCGTGTGGGAAATCCCCGTCCGTTCCGCCATGGCCCGCTCGAACGCATCAACCTGCGGCCCGCACGGCGCAATGTAATTGCTGTCGAACGCCTCCGCCACACACGCGCGTTCGTCAGGGCCGACGCACGGGGGCGACAAGAACAGACGATGTTTACGCATAACGCATGGGCATGCGGATCAGTACCGGTAGTGCTCGGCCTTGTAGGGACCGTCAACCGGAACGCCGATGTAATCGGCCTGCTGCTGCGTGAGGGTCGTGAGTTTCGCGCCGAGGTGATCGAGGTGCATCCGTGCCACCTCCTCATCGAGCTTCTTCGGAAGCCGCGAGACGCCAATCGCGTGCTTCTCCGTCCACAGGGATATCTGAGCGAGGGTCTGGTTGGTGAACGAGCTGGACATCACGAACGACGGGTGTCCGGTGGCGCACCCGAGGTTGACCAGGCGTCCTTCGGCCAGCAGGTAGATGCAGTGACCATCGGGGAAGATGTACTTATCGACCTGGGGCTTGATGTTGACGCATTTCACGCCCGGCCACGCCTTGAGGCGGGCGACTTGAATCTCGTTGTCAAAGTGGCCGATGTTGCAGACGATCGCCTGATCGCGCATTTTCGACATGTGCTCGGCAGTGAGGATGTCGCAATTGCCGGTGGTGGTCACATAGATCTGCGCCGCCGGGAGAGCCTCTTCGACCGTGGTGACCTTCAGCCCCGCCATGCAGGCCTGAAGGGCACAGATGGGATCGATCTCCGAGACCCAGACCTGGGCATGCTGGCCGCGGAGCGATTCGGAAGAACCCTTGCCCACATCGCCGTAGCCGCACACCATGGCGACCTTGCCGGAGATCATGACGTCCATCGCCCGTTTGATGCCGTCGACGAGCGATTCGCGGCAGCCGTAGATGTTGTCAAACTTGGACTTGGTCACCGAATCATTGACGTTGATTGCGGGGACGAGGAGCTTGCCAGCCTGCTCCATCTGGTAGAGCCGGTGAACACCGGTGGTGGTCTCTTCGGAGACACCCTTCCAGCGTTTGACGGCATTCTTGAAGTAGGCCGGCTCCTCCTTAAGAACCTTCTTGATCAACGCGTTGATGATAGCGAGTTCTTCGATGTCGGTCGGCTCATTGATCACCTCCGGGTGGGTCATCGCCTCGTAGCCCCGGTGAATGAAAAGGGTGGCATCGCCGCCGTCATCCACAATCAGATCCGGGCCTCCGCCATCGGGCCACGTCAGCGCCGCCTTGGTGCACCACCAGTATTCCTCCAGCGTCTCGCCCTTCCAGGCGAAGACGGGGATGCCCCGCGCGGCGATGGCCGCAGCGGCGTGATCCTGGGTCGAAAAGATGTTGCAAGAGGCCCAGCGGACATCCGCGCCCAGATCGGCGAGCGTCTCGATCAGGACGGCGGTTTCCACGGTCATGTGCAGGCTGCCCATGATGCGCGCCCCGGCGAGAGGCTTGTGCGAGCCGTACGTGGCGCGGGTGGTCATCAGGCCCGGCATCTCCTTCTCGGCGATTTCAATGGCGCGGCGGCCCCAGTCGGCGAGCGCGAGGTCTCGGATCTTATAAGGAAGCATGAAAAATCCTTTTAACGTGATGCGGTTAGGCGGTTGATTTGAAAACTAGCGCTTCTTCGTTTTGCGGGCCAGCCCGCACGCCTCGCGGAGGACATCCACGCGGTCGGTCCGCTCCCAGGGAAACTGCTTGCGACCGAAGTGGCCGTAGCTGGCGGTCTGGCGGTAACTCCAGCCCTTCGGCGCGGTCAACCCGAGGTCCTTGATCAACGCGGCGGGGCGGAAATCGAAGATTTCGCCGGCGGCGAGCACCCGGGCGATGATCGCCTCGTCCACGGTCGCCGTGCCGTAGGTCGAGATGTTGATCGAGAGGGGCTTGGCCACGCCGATGGCGTAGGCCACCTGAATTTCGCACTTCTCGGCCAGCCCGGCGGCGACGATGTTTTTCGCCGCATAGCGGGCGTAGTAGGCCGCCGAACGGTCAACCTTGGAGGGGTCCTTGCCCGAGAAGGCACCGCCGCCGTGCGACCCGACTCCGCCGTAGGTGTCAACAATGATCTTGCGGCCGGTGACGCCGGAATCGCCCTGCGGCCCGCCAATGACGAAGCGGCCGGTGGGATTGATGTACCACTCGGTCTTGTTGGTCAGCAGTCCGCTCGGAC
>JBIJDW010000165.1:0-7043 GCA_044343885.1 Kiritimatiellia bacterium | reverse complement strand
CCGGCGCAGCCTCGCGCGGAGTGCGGACATGCTGACGGTAGAGGCCGAGCCGGGCGGTGGTGCCGACCACGGCCACGCAATCGGAGACCGCCTCGTCAAAGGTTGCCACGGTGCGGCGGCCTTCCAGCACAGCCGCCCCGTGGACGGCGAACTTGGACGCCTCGGCCCAGCCGTCGGCACAAACCGGGCTAACGAGCACCAGATCCGTGAGACCAAAGTTCGCCATGGCGCGGCAGACCGATCCGATGTTGCCGCTATAGAGCGTGCCGATCAGCACGATTCGAATGTTTGAGATCATAGGCAATGTGCTTTCTTCGCTAGTCGCGGGGGCCACAGATGCCGCTGATCTCGTCATCGGTCAGCACGCGATTGTAGATGCGGACATCATCCATGCTCCCGCCGAAATACAGATTCCCGTTGGTGTTGAAATCGGCATCCTTGCGCTTGCCAATGCGCAGGGGTTCGCTGGTGGGATGGGAGAGGATCCGTCCCGTTGCAACTTGGTCTTTGTAAACAAGATCGCCAACCTTTTTACCGTTCAGATAGGCGCACACCCGGTTCTCCGCACGGGATGCCGTTACCGCCAGATGCTGCCATTGGCCGCCGATCTGCGTTTGCAAAGGGAACCCGTGGCCTTCGGTGCACATGCCCTCGGAAACCTGACTGCCGAAAGACACCTCCCATGCCTCACCGTTGAAGTTCAGGTTCACGTCGAACAGTCCCCCATGGTTGGACGTGGTGGGGCCGTGCTGCTGCGACAGCGATCCGGAGGGCTGCTTGGAGAGGAGATTGTAGGCCCGGGTGGTCCCGCGCGGAACGTCCGTCGGGCACACCCACACGGCAATCGTGATCTCGGCCAGGCTGTCATACACGCGGCTCGATGGCACCTCGATCCAAGATGTCCGGCCATTAAACGCCAGGGCGGCATCCATCCGCTTGAACCGGTCTGGCGCCGGTTTGACGTCATGCAGAATCCCATGGTTGGCAAACTCGCTGGTGTCTTTCGCCGTGCCATCGTCGAATGTGTACCAGGCGATCAGGCCCTTCCTCGTCCCTCCGTTGTTCCCGCCCGTCATAACAGCGAGTTGCCGAATGTGTTCAACGGCCACGGTCACCTGGCCGAATGCGGTCGTCAGGGGAATCGGGCCGAGCGTCATCACGCCTGTGAGTTTGTCGCCGTTCTTTAGATAGAAGGACGCATTTTCGTGATCCGCCTCCATCGTGATGGAGAGAATCTGCTTGAGCGGCAAACTCACCTTGGCGTAGGGCGTTTGCATGGCCACGGCCTCAACGCCAGGCGTGCCGATGACGCGGGAACCGTCCACAAGCTCCAGTATCACCGTAAGAACCTCGTTGGTCTGGAGTTCAGCGCTCCACACCCGCTGGCTGACGGTCACGAACGCGCACACCGCAAGCATCATTCCCAGTCTCTTCATTTTCAAAACTCCTGGAATTTACGAAAACCGTTCTCCAGCCGTCACAGTCGTCTTGCGGAGAAGTTGCGGATCCAGATCATGCAATCGTGTCCTCCGCCCATTCCAACGCCCCCATGGTCCAGCGTCTTCCCGCCAATGGGATCGATCATCTTTTCGTCCCGCAGGTCCACGATCTTGTTGTTGTCCACCCAAATCTGGATGCGCGTTCCGCACACCTCGATCCGAATCCTGTTGCCGTTTTTCGGGTTCAGCGTCAGGCCCTTTCCCTCCGCCAGTTTGCGTTCCCCGTCGTTCAGCGGATTTCTGTAGCCGTTGGGCACGCGGCAATACTGATTGTAGGTGCATCCGAGGCTCCAGGTTCCGTCGCTGGAGAAGCCGAGGCTGTACCCGCTCCAGCCGCATTCGTTCCAGCTTTCCTTCGCGTCTGCAACGTGAAACATGACCGCACCCCCGCGAAATTCAAGAGGCAGTCCGTGGGGATTCAGCGCGGGATCGACACCCTTCATGCAGAAGTCAAATTCCACGCTGTAGTCTTTCCAGTTCGCATCGCCGATGTTGGTCATGATTCCGGGACCACGTCCGTTGCCGCCGTGTCCATAGCTGAACCCCGGACGAACCTTGGGCATCGAGACGAGTGTGTCGCCCTGCACCTCGAACAGGGTCCGCCACGCCATCCAATTAACACCACCGAAAGCCAATGGGCCTTCACCAGCCGGCAGCACACCACCGCCGGGCACGATGCGAAACTCCCTGACATGCTCGATGCCGACCGACACCTTGCCAAACACGGTATCGATCTGCATCGGACCGAGACCGATCACGCCCTTCAGCATATCGCCGTTTTGAAGGGAAATGGCGGCGGTTTCGTGGTCTTCGCCCATCTTGATGGTCAGGATCTGCTTCAACGGCACGCTCATTTTGGCGTACGACGTTTGAACGGCCACCGTATCGACGCCGGGCGTGCCAATGACGCGGGAACCGTCCACAAGCTCCAGTATCACCGTCAGCACCTCGTTGGTCTGGAGTTCAGCGCTCCACACCCGCTGGCTGACGGTCACGAACGCGCACACCGCAAGCATGATTTTCAGGCTATTCATTTTTCAATCCTTCTGCGGTGTGGGCTTGAGCGCGGTTTCGAGCTGCGCGAACGTCAGGATCCGGACGCTGCCGTCGCAAAAGGCCGCACAGAGGGGCTCCGGGCCTGGCGATCCGTAGACCAGCACCGTCTCGCTGGGATTCTTGATCGACGCCAGCTTCTGGCCGGCCACCGCCGGATTCAGATGGAAGAGCTGTCCGCTCCGGGGATCGCGCCAGATGCCGTCGGGTTCTTTGAGATAGGTTTTGACATCTGTGAGCGTTGCGGGCAGCTTCTCCTGCTCGGCCTCAAACTGGACGCAGGCCCTCCAGACCGCACGCAGGTTGTTCAGCGTTTGAGTCTGCATGGCCCGCGTGGAGGCGGCACGGTTGCCGGAGGCGATCAGCCGCAGCATGCCCGTGACGAGGTTCGGGCCTCCACCCTCGACCCGAAGCACCAGCCTCTTTCCGTCAGGGCCAACCGTCAATCCCGCCGTCAGCCGGTCAAAACCCGACTGCGGGAAGCACCGGGCGCCGTCCAGCGTCGCGAATGTGGTGGCTCCGGCCTGACGGGACGCCACGATCTTGCGCAGTCCCTCTCCGCCTTTAATGAAGTGCGTCAGCAGACGCTCGGTCACCGCTTTCGCCTCATCCCGAGACGGGGCTACCATCGCTACCTTGCCCTTCAGCGCATACAGGGTGTCGCCCGTGCGCCACACCTGGACCCCCTCCCGGTTCTCAGGCTCCGCCGAGACATCCCTGTGTTCCTTCGCCAAAATCGCCTGCACCAGGGTCAGCATGCGCGCGGGGTCTTTGCCCTCGAAATAGAGCGCCCCGCCACGATCCATCCTCAGCCCACTGGCAGGATCGGTGATCACCACGGCCGCCGCGACCAGATTGGACACCACGTCCCGCTGGAACTCCAGCCCGGTGCCTCTCTGAAAATCGCGGATGAACTCCTCCTGCGGATTATTACCGCGCTCAAAGAGGGCCACGTGACTAAATCCCGACTCGCAGAGGTTCCAGAGCTTGGCGGCATCCCGGACGCCGACAACAGCCGCCAGCCCCGAATCCGCCGGGATCGCATCGATCAGTTCCAGACTTTTGGGAGGTTGCAGCGCGGCCGCCAGCGGGCTGCCCGGATCAATTTCCGCACCGATCCCGATGCTGGTCGTGTCCATGCGCAATGTGACGCTACGCCAGGCCGGCAAATCAAAGAACGCGCCGACGGCCATGAACTCCGCCCGGTCCTGGTCGTCCATGGCGGGCAACCAGCCGTTCACAACGGCGCCCACGTCGGCATGCACCGCGAGGAGCGGAGGCACCAAACCGGACAGGGACACCCGGGCGGTCGGCGGGGCGCTGGAGGCAGCGCCCGCCTGAAGCAGGAACGTCTCCGCCGCCAGCGCGTCGGAGGCCAGCACCAGCATCCCGTTAATCTCGGCGAGCCAGAGTGCCTCCCGCGGATCACGGCCCACAAGATAGACCGTGCGTCCCGCGTAGACCACGGTGCGGGGGGCGTTGGCGTCGGCCCCGTCCGCGACCGGACGGTTGGACAACAGCCGGGGGAGAATGTCGGGGGCGTCCCCGCGATCAAACACGACGACAAAACGCGGCTGCCGGCGGTCGGCCATCCCCAGGGCCCACAGTCCGACGGCATGCACACGGGCGATGGCGTCGCGAAGCGCGGCGGGATCCACGCGCGTCCGCTCGCTCATGGCTTCAATGGCCTCGCCGTAGGCCGCCTCCGGCGAGCGACCCTCGAACAGATCCTTGGCCAGTTCGGGGTCATTCCGTATCATCGCGCGCAACTGCGCGACGTCGAGCACGGCTGAGGCAACGGCCCCGGCCGGCGCCAGGGCTTCGAGCGCGGGACCACGCCCCGCATTCTGGGGCGCGTCCTTCACGCTGAGAAACATCACGAGAAACAGTTTGAAAAGGGCGCCTATTCCTGCAGGTTGCATGTGTATCTCCTCTTATTGTGGACTACTCTACCACCAAGGCTGTGCCATCCTCAAGCACAACCGTGACCTTCGTGCCCAATGCCAGAACATCCTTCAGTTCCGGCTTGTCCGTGAGCAGCTTGAAATACTCCGCGCTGCCGAATTTCACGGTGACGGTCTTCATCTCCTTCTTGAAGGCGCTGTCCGTCCAGCGGCCGTCCAGAAGCGTGAACACCTTCTTGCCTACATACTTCACGGTGGCGATCTCATTCCGCGCGCCGTCGCGTTCCTTGTATTCCTGGATCCGCTTGCTCATGGCAACGGCCTGCGCGCCGGACTCCTCACGCATCGCCGATGCTCCGCCGCCCACGCCCGTCTTGCCGCCTCTGCTGTGAACGCGGCTGGCGTTGACCTCGTATGTTGAGCGCGATTCAACTTCGCGGCTGACCGCACTTGCGTCAGCCGCCTCGAACAGCGGCACCACCGAGATCGCAGGCGCGGCCGCTTCACGGGGGCTCTCCAGGAACACCTCGTTCAGGTCGGTCGCATATAACGGTTTGCCCGAGGTCTTGTCATCGCCGGATGCCCGGCCTTCGGCTTTGTGGCGATCAATCCCATGCTGGGCATAGGCTTGCTCGTTCTCCAGCACGAGGTAGGACGTGTACGGTGTCATGATCCCGTATTCGCGACTGAGGCGGATGACCTCGTCCTTGAGCTCGGCGCTTTCGCCGCGCAGACGGATCTCGTCGAGCAGGAAGCCGACGCGACGGGTGGCCCACAGCCGCGGGATGAAGGTGTTGTCGGCTTGCGCCCGGGGGAAGGTCCCTTCGTAGACGAACTCGCGCGTCTTGCCGTTCACCTCGCCGATCAGCCGGATTACGGAGTCGCCGCCGCCCTCGTAGCGTCCGAAAACGATGATCTGGTCGCCGCTGAACAGGTCGGGCAGCGCCGTCGGATGAACCATCGAGGTTTTGAGCTTGTCCACCTCGACGCGCACACGGGTCAGCACGGGATTGCTCATTTTGTCGGCCAAGGCGGAGACCTTGACCTCGATATCCTCGTCGGGCAGGACGTACTGCGACAGGCCCCCGTTCTGACCGGCGATCTGATCCAGGAGGTGCGTGTTGACGTCCGTGCCGGCGCCGAACACGAAGATGCGAGCCTTGGCGCCGTTGCCCTTGCCGAGGCTGCCCAGAATGGCGTCGGGGGCGGTTTCGCCGACGGTGGGACGGCCGTCGGTGAGGAAGAGGATGATCGCCGGGCGCGCGGGGTCATAATCCATGGCTAGGGCGGAGGCCAGAGCATTGTTGATGGCCGTGCCGCCGCGGGCCTCGGTCGCCTGGATGAAGGCCAGCGCCGCAGCGCGGTTGGTTTCGGTGACAGCGGTCAGCTTGGGGCGGAACGGCTCGACATCGGTGCTGAAGCGGATGATGTTGAAGCGATCACCGGCGTTGAGCTTCTTCACGCCGTATTCCAGGGCTTTGCGGGTCTGCTCGATCTTGTTGCCGGCCATGCTCCCCGACGTGTCGATGACAAAGGTGACGTCCTTCGGCATCACCGCGCCGGGCGCGGCCACCGACGGCGCGAGCATCATCATGAAGAAGCCCTTGTTATTCGTGGCCGCGTGGGTGAGCATGTTCAGTCCGAACTCTTTCTTGGAGACGGTGTAATAGAGGACAAAGTCGCGGTCCAGCAGCGCCTTGTCCTCCTCAAAGCCGATGACCGCCTCCTGGTCATTCTTGCGCGTGATGCCGACCTTGTGCGACGGCGAATAGACGCTCTTGATCGGCAGGTTGGAATTGAGGCGCACGGACACCGTGAAATCGGCCAGCGTGCGGGAGGCCCGTTCGCCGGTCTTCAGCGGATAGACGTACGTGTAAAGGCCGCCATCGAACGTCAGGGTCTGCGAATACTCCAGCTCGATCTTCTGCAGGCCGTTGGCCGGAACCGGGAACACGCTGATGCGGAACAGGTTGCCGCCGATGTGCTCCAGCAGACCCGGATCCTTCATGCGGCGCACGATGTCCTCGTAAATCCCCCGCGCCTTGCCCTTCTCCACGAGCTCTCCGCTCATCCGCTTGCCGTTGATCATCATGGCGAAATCGGAAATGCTGGCGTTTGCGGGAAGCGGGAAGACAAAGACCGCCTCCAGGTCCCGGTTGACGCTGTTGCGAAAGACCTGTTCGATCTTGGCCGTGGCGACGCCGTCCTTGATTCGGATGTCCACGCGCTGACTCTCGATGGCCAGCGGCGGGATGGACTCGTCCTTGGGGATCAGCATGCCGGCGGCAAAGCCGCGCTCGGCACCGAGCGACAGGATGCAGAAGAGTGCGGGCAGGAAGCGTTTCAGGGTATTCATGGATGGATCTCCCGCGCCCTGCGTGGAGGGCGCAATTGTTGTTACAGTCATTGAGACGTTTGTGGCCGCTCTTTTGTTCCCGCCTTTCCCAAAATTATACGTAATAGGCTTGACGTGCAGGCACTGTATGCGTATCATGCAGGCATCATGAAAACAAAGTCCCTTCAGTACACGATTCGCAATGTTCCGGATCGCACCGACCGGCGCCTTCGAGAAGCCGCGGTTGAGTAC
>JBIJDW010000164.1:0-7060 GCA_044343885.1 Kiritimatiellia bacterium | reverse complement strand
GTACTATTATTCTGACTCCTGTCTTCTGTATTCTGACTTCTCTCTTGCAAACACCCCAGAGGGGTTTTGCAAGAGCCTCCCTTATAAATGGCATCGAAGGGACGCTCTTCGACGCCGCGCAGTGCGGCGGTCACCGCCAGCAGCGCGAGCGCGTCATAGAACCGGCCACCGGTCGGCGTCCGCAGGAATGCGTCGAGGGTAATCCGGTCATCCGGACTCCACTCGGACGCCGGGGCGCGGCGCAGGGCCAGCGCCCGCGCGAGCAGTCGCATCGCCGCCACCGCCTCACGCCTCCCCATCGCCGCCCCCTTCTTCCTGTCCGGTTCCGGGCGTGGCCCCCGCACCCATAGGTGTTAAGTTAAGGGATTTGAAACGCCGTTGGTTGTTGGTTGTTGGGCGTTTTTCTCATGGCTATAACTCATTGATCTCCGTTAAAAAACAAGCAATGCATCTTAGGCACTGTTAACAAATAACCTGTACAGTGAACCTCATGCACCCCCACGGAGTTGCCGCAAAAGAACGCAAGGAACACAAAGAAACTGTCTGTTTTGCGTTCTTTACGTTCTTTCGCGGCCATTCTGCAAGAGACCTCATCTTGTATGTTCTCGCGCTTGTAGCGCTCCTTCTCGTTTTTCTTGCACCGGTCAAACCATTCGCTGCGGTCCTTCATGTCCTGCGCAACCAGGTCCCGCAGCGCCGTCAGACGCGTCGGCGAGGCAAAATGTTGATGCACAGGCGGTGCCCTTCTGCTATACTTCGCGCCGTTCATCAATTCATCAGGAAGGATCAAGCCATGGGGTGGTTCACCAAGCCGGCCGAAAAAACGGCCTCAACGCCGACTGAGGCGATCTGGGCAATCTGCCCGGCCTGCAAGGCCTATGTGCCGCAGGCCGAATGGAATAACGATCTGCGGGTTTGTCCGCGCTGCGACTACCACGACCGGCTCACCTGCCGGCAGCGTGTCGCCCAGATCTGCGACAGCGGTTCTTTTTTGGAAATCAGCGCCACCGTCTCGGTGCAAGATCCGCTGAAATTTTCGGACGCCTCGGGCGCCTACGCCGACAAGGCGAAGGCGGCCGTTAAGAAAACCGGCGAAGGCGAGGCCATCCTCACCGGAACCGCGCGGATCGATGGCATCCCCGTCGTGATCGGCGTCATGGACTTCCGCTTCCTCGGCGGTAGCCTCGCCAGCGGCACCGGCGAACGGATTCTCCTAGCCGCCGAGGCCGCCCTCAAGCAGCGCCAGCCGCTGATCCTCTTCTCCGCCTCGGGCGGTGCGCGCATGCATGAAGGAATTATCTCGCTCATGCAGATGGCGAAGACCTGCGCGGGCATTTCCCGCCTGCAACAGGCGCGCATCCCCTATATCTCGGTGCTCACCGACCCCACCACCGGCGGCGTCTCCGCCAGCTACGCCATGGTCGGCGACATCAACATCGCCGAACCCAAAGCGCTGATCGGCTTCGCCGGTCGCCGGGTGATCGAACAGACCATCAAGCAGCAATTGCCGGATGACTTCCAGACCGCCGAGTACTTGCTCGAGCACGGGTTCCTCGACCACATCGTCCACCGCGGCGCGATGAAAACCTTTTTGGCCAAGGTGCTGCGTTACGCATCACACGGATAAGCGGAGTGCATACATGAGTGAGATTGATTTTTCAAACAAGCTGACCCCGTGGGAGATCGTCCAGATCGCCCGCAACCCCGGCCGTCCCGCCATCGCCGACTATATCCAAGGGATGTGCGACGACTTCGTGGAACTGCACGGCGACCGTGCATTCGGTGATGATCGCGCCCTGATTGGAGGCTTCGCTACCATCGGCGGCGAACGCGTGATGCTCATCGGTCAACGCAAAGGCAAGTCCGTCGAGGAAAACATCCTTGCCAATTTTGGCATGGCCAACCCCGAAGGCTACCGCAAGGCGTTGCGCCTCATGAAGCTGGCCGAAAAATACGGCATCCCCGTCGTCTCGCTGGTCGACACCCCGGGCGCCTACCCCGGACTGGACGCCGAAGCGCGCGGCCAGGCCGAGGCGATCGCCCGTAACCTGACGGAAATGGCGGGGCTGCGCACGCCGTTTGTGGTCGTGATTACCGGCGAAGGCGGCAGTGGCGGCGCCCTCGGAATCGCCGTGGGCGATGTCGTCCTGATGATGCAGTACGCCGTCTACTCCGTGATCTCCCCGGAAGGCTGCGCCTCGATCCTCTGGCGCGATGGAAAGAAAGCGCCCGAGGCCGCCGAAGCGCTCAAGATCACCTCTGAATCGCTGAAGAAGCTCGCCGTCATCGACGAGATCATCGCCGAGCCGAAGGGCGCCGCCCACAGCGACCCCGGCCAGGCGATCGACGCCGTCAAGAAGGCGATTCTCAAGCACCTCAAGGCGCTCAAGAAACTCGATACCGACACCCTTGTCCAGAAGCGTTACGACAAATACGCCGCGATGGGGCGCTAACCGCGCCCCTCGTTCAAGGATTCGGTACGCGCGAATAACCGGAGAAACGTCTGCGGCAGGGGCGTGTCGAAAGACAGGCGTTTCCCGGAATAGGGATGGTCGAAGGCGATCGATTTTGCATGGAGGCACAGGCGCTCGCGGAACGGATCATTCCTCCCGTATTTAGGGTCGCCCACCACCGGATGTCCGATTTCTGAAAATTGGACGCGAATCTGATTTTTCCGTCCCGTCAGCAGATTGATTTTGACAAGACTCATCGTTGCATTTTCGGCAACGACTTCATACGCGGTTTGGGAGCGCTTGCCCTGTGTCGGATCTTTCACCGAGTACACAAACAAATTCTCGCCCTCTGCCAAATAACTGGTGAGCGTTCCCTGCTTGGCCTTCAGATGCCCCCGAAGTGCCGCATAATAGATCTTCTCATTGTTTGACCAGTTGTCCTTGAGCCGTTGCTGCGCTTCCTCCGTCTTGGCAAACAACATGATACCGGACGTTTCGCGGTCCAGACGGTGAACCAGGTAAACCTGTTTGTTCGAACGCGAACATCCCTTTCGCAGATAGTGGCTGAGCACATTTTCGGCCGTGAACGCTTCATCCTGGCGCGTGCCCGTGGACAGCACGCCCACGGCCTTGCAGACAACAAAGATATCACGATCCTCGTGAAGGATCTCAACTCCACGCGGAGCATGCTTGGATGAATGTTTCTTGGCTGTCTCGGACATAGTCGCAACCCGGATCGACGTATCATTAACACGCGGAGACGCGGGCCGTCAAGAAGAACCCCGCAAGGGACGGGCCTTCCCGCAGCCTTCCCGCAGCCTCCTTAACCGTTTACACGCTTAAGCGGTTCGAGTAAGTGTAACCGGGTAAGGGTTGCGAGTAAGTGTAACCGGGTAAGGGTTGCGGCCTGCGGCGCCATCATTTCCTATCGTTTACGGAAATCTATTTGACAGAAACCGTCAATTTTGGGAAACTCTATTCATGAAACGAGATATCCAGCCGGTACTTGCAGGCATGCTCTCGGACCCCCGGCAGAGCGATGTAGTCTTAGTGGAGGGCGCGCGACAGGTGGGTAAGTCCACTCTGGTCAATCAGGTGTTGGCGGAGATGGACTGTCCCAAGGTCGCCATCGATCTGGAAAAAAACCGGAAGATTGCCCGCTTGATCGACAAGACGGCGGATTTCGAGGATTTCCGGTTGCTGCTGCGGGATCAGTGCGGGCTCAGGGAGAACGGCAGCATTCTTTTCATTGACGAAGCCCAGGAGTGCCCGGTGCTTGCCCGGTACGTGAAGTCATTCAAGGAGGACTGGCGCGGGGTCCGTGTCGTGCTGACCGGTTCCTCTATGCATCGTCTCTTTGAAAAGGACGTTCGGATTCCCGTTGGCCGAACGAAAAGCCTGTGCGTTCTCCCTTTCAGTTTTCCGGAGTTCCTGCAGTGCCTAGGCCAAACCGAGCTGGCCGAATTTGTAGCCACGACGCCGGAGACGATCCCCCCCTCCCGGCATGAACACTTGCTGCAGTTCTACGACCGCTATCTGCATGCCGGAGGATACCCGGAAGCCGTAAAAGCGCTGGCGGCCGGCGAAGCGGCGGAGCCTGTAATCGACGAGATTGTGGGGACACTACAAGACGACTTTGCCCGCAAGGAAGATTATGAGCCTGCCCTTTTCGAGTCAGCGATCCGGGCTATCGCCAATCACGTGGGCAGTCCGTCAAAATACACGCATCTGGACACGACCAAGTACACCGCGAAACAGGTGTTTGCCGCTCTGGGTGCCTGGCACCTGCTCATCGAGGTCCAGCCCCAGGCACTCGACCCGCAGCACTCGGATTTTCTTCCCAAGCGGTATCTGCATGATTTGGGAGTCGTCAATCGCCACCGGAGCCTGGCTGTTCCAGCAATCTCCCTGTTGCGAACGCTCGATCCGTCGCTGAGGACGCCACTCGGAGGGTTGTTCGAGAACGCGGTTCTTCTGAATCTTCTGGAGGGGGGATCGGCCAAGAAGAAGATCGGCACGTGGCGAAAGAACGCCGGAAGCACCGTGGAGGTGGACTTCGTCATGGACGCCGTGGAAATCGGGCTGAAAATACCGGTCGAATGCAAAGCAACCCTTGCCGTCAAACGAAGGCACGCGGAGGGCGTGGTGGATTACCTCCGGACAACGCGCCAGTCGATTGGTGTGCTGGTGACCGCCTCCCCCATCGAGGTCACCTACTGCGGCGAAGGGTGCTGCGTGCTCAATATCCCGGTGTACCTGGCAAGCAGGGGAAATATTCTCCGCTACGCGCGGAAGCACGTGGGCTGATAGTGTTCTGATCGTTGTCGACAATGATTACGACAACGATTGCGACAACGATCAGAACCCCGAACCCTTCTCATCTCCATTGGCCTGCGGCGCGGCGGGACGCCGCTGCCCTACCTCGCGCGAAGCGCATTTCCATAAACTGACGGTGATCGGTACGGGCGCGAAGTGATCGGGTCAGCGCGAGCCTCTCGTCCTTAATCCGCCCTCAAAGCGGTGTCGCCACGAATGCTGATGGGATGCCCGTCCCTAATCCGCCGGACGGACCACGCATCGACCGTAATCGTCGCCCGTACTCGTCGGCCGGGCTTGCGCTTTCGGTCTACGAGTACGGTCTACGATTGGGAGGGCGAGGCTCCCGCCGAGCCGCCCCGGCGTGAACCTCGCCGGACTGACGCGATGACCCGTTGACCGGATGACGCCCGGACATCATCTGCTTGGGCGTCATCAGAATGGCCATGCGCCCCGGAACACTCGGAGGAAATGTTTCTGCTTGCTCATCACCCGGGCGCTCGCTACACTGGCCACCCATGAACTCAGGCGCGGCTCTAGCAAAACCCCTCCGGGGTGTTTGCAAGAGAGGAGTCAGGAGTCAGAATACAGGAGTCAGAATAATAGTACACCTTGCCCGTGAGAAGGTTACAATTCTGAATACTGAATACTGCGCTTGCAAAACCGACAAAGTCGGTTAGGCAAGCGCCTAAGGGGGTAGAATGAGAACCGTATGTTCAATCGCAGTCCTCTCGTGTGTCGCGGCGCTGTCATCGGTCCAGGCGGCGGACAACATGAAGGCATTTCCGCCAGCCGGGGCGGGCATGGTTCGACATGTCCTGCAACTGCCTCAGCAGGCGGACGAATCGGCATTCAAGGTGGAGCTGATCGCGGGAAAGACCGTTCAGATTGATGCCGCGAACCGATACTTCTTCGGCGGAAAGATCGAGGAGGAAACCATCGAGGGATGGGGTTTTCCGCGCTACGTGGTCAGCTCGCTGGGGCCGATGGCGGGCACGCTGATGGCGGTCGAACCGGAGGGGCCGAAGGTGAGTCGGTTCATCACGATGGGTGGCGAACCCCGCCTCTTCCGCTACAACAGCCGTCTGCCGATCGTGGTGTATGCCCCCGAAGGCGTTGAAATACGCTATCGGATCTGGAGCGCCGGGTCGGAGACCAAGATGACAGGCACCGCGAACACCACAAAATAAGAGCCACTAACCAGGGACACTCTGCCATGCCCAAGATCACGTTTATGGGTGCCGGAAGCACCGTTTTTGCTAAAAATGTTCTCGGCGATGCTATGCTCAGCGAGGCGCTCCACGACGCCCACCTCGCCTTGTACGACATCGATCCTGTCCGCCTGCGCGAATCGAAGAAGATGCTCGACAGCCTCAACGCCAACATCAACCAGGGGCGCGCCACGATCACCGCCCATCTCGGTGTGGCCCACCGGCGCCAGGCGCTGAAAGCGGCGTCCTATGTGGTCAACGCCATCCAGGTCGGCGGCTATGACCCCTGCACCATCACCGATTTCGAGGTTCCCAAGCGGTATGGCCTGCGCCAGACGATCGCCGACACCCTCGGCATTGGCGGCATCTTCCGCACGTTGCGCACCCTGCCGGTCATGCTCGATTTCGCCCATGACATGGAAGCCGTCTGCCCCCATGCGTGGCTCCTCAACTATACCAACCCGATGGCCATGCTCACCGGCGGCGTGTTGCGGGGATCTTCCATCCGCGCGGTCGGCCTCTGCCATTCGGTTCAAGTCGTCGCCCAGAACCTCTTGAATGCGCTCGGTCTGGAGGCAAAATATCCGCCGCACGAATGCCGCACGCATGTCGCTGGCATCAACCACATGGCGTGGCTCCTGAAAATCAGCCACAACGGCAAGGACCTCTACCCCGAAATCCGGAAACTCGCCGCCCAGAAGCTCAAAGTCTGGCGGAAGGAGCCTGATCCGAACAAGAAATCGTGGGATATGGTCCGGCTCGAGATGATGCTGCACACCGGCTATTACATCACGGAAAGCTCGGAGCATTTCTCGGAATATCTGCCGCATTTCATCAAGGCGGCGCATCCCGAACTGATCGGTGAGTTTCACATCCCGCTGGACGAATATCCCCGCCGCTGCATCCACCAGATCGCCAATTGGAAGCAGCGCGCCAAAGATCTGGTGGGCAATCCCAATCTGACTCACAGCCGGACCCATGAATACGGATCGTACATCATGGAGGCCATGGAAACCCATCTCCCCGTCCAGATCGGCGGCAACATCCTCAACAACGGGCTCATCCCCAATCTGCCGCCCA
>JBIJDW010000163.1:0-7067 GCA_044343885.1 Kiritimatiellia bacterium | reverse complement strand
GGGAGCGAGTCGGCGGTCGGGAAGGCCCGGAAGCGGGCGCAAGCGGCGCTGGCTCAAGAGCCTGGATTCGTCGAGACCGAGCGGGAACTCCTCCGGCGTCTGAGCGCAATGCAAGGAGTAAAAGGCGACAACCATGCAAGCTCAAAATCTAGATTCTAGGTCTGACCCTGAAATCCCTACTTCAATCCCTGACATGAAAAAACCCGTCAACAATGTTAAAGACTTGCTCGGCGAAGAAATATCGACCGTGGCGTTTGTTCGCGACTACGTAGAGTTCCATTTTGATGGTCCGATCCTGCGCAGTCTGTCGAATCCGACGATTACTGTTCACGGAACAAACTTTAGCTTTCCGGATGTCGGTTCCCGTGATGCATTGTGTACCGTAATCGGTTCGACTGTTTGTGCGGTAGAGTTGGATGAGCATCTGGTGTTAGAGTTAACGACCACTGACAACTCACGGATCAGCATCCCCCTTGACGATGAGAATCGGCGCGGCCCAGAGGCAATGCACTTTGTTCCGAAACTTAACGGGCCGATGCAAGTGTGGTAGTTGCGCCCCACCGATTTACGCGGGCCGGACACGCGTTGGCTGTATGGTGTAAATATTCAAACGCGCTGTTGCGCCTATGGATATTGGGCGAAGTTGAGATGATCGGGGCGAAAACTCATCCGGAATTTGTGGATTTGGCCGTGCGGCAGGTGGCAAGAGGAATGAAAGGCGTGGTGTTGAAGGGCGCCGGAGGTAGCAGAAAGCGCAGTGAATCGAAAATACACTGTATGGTGTAAATATTCAAACGCGCTGTTGCGCCGATGGATATTGGCTGAAGTTGAGATAATCGGGACGAAAACTCATCCGGAATTTGTGGGTTTGGCCGTGTGGCAGGTGGCAAGAGGAATGAAAGGTGTGTAGTTGAAGGGCGACGGAGGTAGCAGATAGCGCAGTGAATCGCAAATTCACAGGTAAAGGGCAGCGTTCACCCGTTTGCTTGCTGACAGTCGGCAAGGCGATGGGTCACGCTGCTTTTCCGCTGCGACCGTGGTCGGTGTCCACGTAGTAGTGGTTCAGCAGTCCACCGAGGGCGGAATCGCACTTGACCTTGTGCGGCGGCGCGGGTTTGTCGGGATATTCGTATTCGATCGGGATCTTGTTGCCGAGTCCCTGATGCGGCCGATGACTGTTATGATGGCGTTCGATGGCGTTCAATGCGTGTTGCAGATGCGATTCCCCGATCAGGATGAGGTTGTCGAGGGTTTCGCGGCATTCGCGGACAAAGCGTTCCGCAAAGGCGTTGCATTGCGGCGTGGCCGGTGGGGTTTGAGGGCTGATACAAGGTTAGCAGAAAAATGTCGTAGCGTTTTACGTCCGCCTCCGGGATGATGGTCGATGTGGCTTTCCGTATCAACCTAGCAGATGAAAGTCAATTCATCCCAATGAAGTGGAAAGGGGACAAAGTGGACAAGCGCGCCGAAATGTGTTTTACTGGCGTCGTTCGTTTCGGGTGCGGCAGGACGCCGCTCAGAAAACGAGAGGCATCAACCCTGAAACCTGAACACTGAACACTGAACATTGAACACTGAACATTGAACATTGAACACTGAACATTGAACACGGAACATTGAACCCTATGAACGCGAGAACCCTTCAAATCCTGCCATCTCTGCTGGCGGCCGATTTTGGCCATCTCGCCGAGGCGTGCCGGTTGGCGGAGGCCTCCGGCGCCGACGCCTTGCATCTGGATCTGATGGATGGCCATTTTGTCCCGAACATCAGCTTCGGCCCCGATATGGTCGCCATGGCGCGCCGGAACTGCGGCCTGCGCCTGAATGTCCATCTGATGGTGACGCACCCCGACCTGTATGCCGATCGGGTCATCGCCGCTGGCGCCGATACGGTGCTCTTCCATGTGGAGGTGGACCGGCCGATCAACGCCCTCCTGGAAGCAATCCGCGCCGCAGGGGTCAGGCCGGGTCTGACGCTCAATCCAGCCACGCCCGCCACCGCCGTCTTTCCTTATCTCGCCCGCTGCGGTCAGGTCCTGTGCATGACGGTTGAGCCGGGTTATGGCGGACAGCCGTTCATGGAATCGGTGCTGCCCAAGATCACCGAGATCCGGCGCGAGGCCGACCGCATCGGCAACCCCGGCCTCTCGATCCTGGTGGACGGCGGCGTGACGTTGCGGACCGCACCGCGCTGCACTGCCGCTGGCGCGGACGCCCTCGTGGCCGGCAGTGCGCTCTACGGCGCGCCCGACATGGCCACCGCTATCCGCGACATGCGCGCCGTCGCCGCGCTTCGGGTTACGAGCGCAGGCACAGGCCGGCCTTGACTTGGGCGGCCGTGGAGGCGCCGGCCAGGCGTTCGACAAGCGCCAGCGCAAATTCAAAGCTGGTGCCGGGTCCCTGACTGGTGATCACATTCCCGTCGGCGATAACCGTCTCTCTGGCCGTGTAGCGGGCGCCCGCCAGACCTTTTTCGCAACCGGGGTGGCAGGTGGCTGCGCGACCCTCGAGGATGCCGGCGGCGGCCAGCACCGTCGGAGCGGCGCAGATGGCGCCGATGGTCTTGCCCTTCGCGTGGAAGGCGCGCACGGCGTCGAGAACGCGAATTTACTTCTCGCCGCAGGCCAGGATATCCAGCACCTCGTGGGCTGTCTTGGCGGTGAGAAGCGCGGCGCGGCCTTCGCGGTCAAGCGCGCGCATGACGGCGCCCATCAGGCGCGTGTAGTCGGTGCTGACCGAGGGGGGCACAAGCGTGAGCACGAGGATGCGGGTCGGGGTGCCGTCCAGGGACTCGAAATCAACGCCCGCGCGACTGATGCCAACCGCGCACACCAGTCGTGACACCGCTTCGGTGCGGGCGTGGGGGAGTGCCACGCCATGCTCCATCCCGGTGGACATTTTGTGCTCACGCGCCAGCACCGCCGCTCGCGCGTCATCCACCGACGTCACCGCCCCACTCCGTGCGCACAGGGCGAGCAGACGCTCGATGACCTCTTCCTTGTCGCCCGAACCGATGTCCAGCGAGACGTTCTGCCACTGCAGGCAGGCGAGCGCGGGCGGCACCTTTCGTTTGCGGGATGTGCCGTCTGCCGCGCCGGACGACAGCACCGCGAGCATCTCCTCGGAGGTGTCGCAGGTCAACAGCGCCGCCCGCCCCTGATCGTTGAGCGTCTGACTGATTAGGGAGATGAACTGGAGCTGCGGAGCCGAGACGTTTTGTGGCGCCAGCACGAGAATGACAATCCGCGTCGGAATGCCGTCCATTGAACCGAAGTCGATGCCCTCTGGCTTGAGGCCGATCGCGCAGACCAGTCGGTCCACCGCGTCGGTGCGACCGTGTGGGATCGCAATGCCATGCTCCAGCCCCGTGGAAAGATTCTGCTCGCGCGCGAAAACGGCGCGGCGAGCCTCATGGCGGTCGCGAATGAGATCGTTTTCGTACAACACGTCGAGGAGTTCATCGATCGCGCCGGTCTTGGTGTCGGAGAGCAGCCGGGGACGGAGCACTTCGGGCGAGAGGAACGCGCGCAGGGCGTTACCGGTGTCTGGTGCGCTGTCGGACGGCGTGAGCTGCAGTTGCCGTTGCAGCGCCACCGGATCGAGATCGCGACGCACGTCACGCAAATTCTGCTCGATGCCCGCCGCAATCTCCACCATGACCGTGTTGATCAGATTGCGCTCGCGGGCCGTGCAGGTGAACACCAGCGTGGGGCCGGTCTGCTGTAGCGTGACGACAAAATCCTCGCGCGTAAACCGGTACAGATGCTCGCGGCGGTTGAGCACATAGACCGAAAAGCCGTCGTTCTCGAAGACTTCGAGCAGGCGGCGAACGATCAGCAGGGCGCTGTCGGCGGTCGTCATCGCGAATGAGATTCGCACCGGCTTGTCGAGCGTGAAGCCTTTGCAGAAGCCGGGTCCGCCGCGTTTGAAGACCGCCTCGGTCAGTTTGGGAAGGAGCAGTCCGCTGACCACGAGCAGCACGACCACCGCCATCAGCACGGCATCGGGCATGATTCCGGCTGCGATCGCCAGCATCGCCATGGCGAGCGTCGCCTCGCCGCGCGGCATGGAGACGATGCCCACGCGCAAACAGCCTGCGGCCGTCAGGCGGGCGGGGAGCGCCGCCAGGCCGCATGCGACCAACTTGGCCACCAGCGCCACGGCGACAAAGGCCAGCACAAACAATAACACCTGGCGTTCGGCCAGCAGCCCCACATTCACCTGTGTGCCCACGAGCGCGAAGCAGGCCGGAATCAGCGCCAGATGCACAAACTCGACGCGTTCATGGATGTAGTGTCGCAAATCGGTGGTGGAGAAAACGACGCCCATCACGTACGCGCCCAGAAGCGGAGAGAGGCCGCAATAACCGGTCAGTCCGGCTGCGACCAGCACACAGGCCGCCGTGGCGGCGATCGAACCGTGGCTGTTGCCATCGCGCAGCGTCGCTCGCGCCACCTTCCGCGCGATGATCAGTCCGATCAAGGCCAGCAGTCCCGACGCTAGCACAATGCGCACCACGCCCGTCGCGATCATGCTCGCCGTGGCCGGTCTTCCCGCTGCGACGGCTTCCACGACACCTGCGCCGACGGCCAGCAGCAGAATGCCGACCAGGCCGTCAACCACCGCGCCGGAAAGAGCCACCACCCCCTCGGGCGTCTCCAGCCGCTGCGTGCCGGTCAGCATCCGGGCCAGAATGCCGACCGAGGTGATGCTGGCCACCACGCCGGCAACAAAAGGACCCGGTTCGTACCAAGCCATGAGGTGTCCGAACAGCCAGGGAGAGACGGCCGCCGTCAGTGCAGAAACCGCGACGAAGGAGGCCACGGCCCCGCCCACACCGACCAGCGCGCCCGCCAGCGCGTAGCGCCGGATCAGGCGGATGTCCGTGTCGAGACCGATCAAAAAGACCAGCACCGTCAGCGCGACCAGCACCACGCCGAACAAGGGGCGCTGGCTGGTCAGGATCGTCGAAACGCCGTTCATCAGGCCTTCGGGAAACCCCGGCACGGTTATGCCGCCAAACAGGTGAGGGCCGACGATCACGCCTGAGAGCAGCTCGCCCAGAACGCCGGGCATCCGCCACCGTCTGAACAGCGTGCCGCCGAGGCGCGCCGCTAGAACGAGCACACCGAGCTGCAGGATCAGCAGCGCCATCGGCCTGATCGAAACGGCGGTCGTCGCCGCTTCGGTTGTTTGCGCCCAGGCCGAATGGAACGGCAGGACGAGCGCCAGCGATAACAAGCCGATTGCTTTTCTCATGGGAATACTCCGTAGTTAGAGCGCTACCGCCACGCGACAGGCAACTCCGCGATCACGCGAGTCACCACCTGGTCGAGCGTTAGATCCGATGTGTCGATCCGCAGTACCCCCGGTGCGAGGACGAGGGGAGCCACGGCGCGGGTGCTGTCAATGCGGTCGCGGTTGAGGAGCGAGGCTTTAATTTCCGCCTCGCTTTGCGTGGCGATTCCTTTGGCGACCTCCTCGCGATGGCGGCGGATCGCCCGGACCGAAGGGTCGGCGTCGAGATAGAACCGTGCCGGGGTGTCGGGGAAAACCACCGAGGTGATGTCGCGCCCCTCGACGATGAGATCGCCCAGCGTGCGCAGGGATCGCAACCACGCGGTCACCTTGTTCCGAACGGCTGGCACCCGCGCGACCGGGCTGGCATGGCGGTTGATCTCGGCGGAGCGGATCGCCTCGCCGGGGGCCTGACCGTCGACGTAAAAGGCAACGGCGCCGCCCTCGGCGCGAAAGGAGACTTCCACATCGGCGGCGCACGCGGCGACCGCCGCCTCGTCGGACGTATCTATTCCGGCACGCAGCGCCTGCCAGGTCATGATGCGGTACAGCGCGCCGGAATCGACATGCAGAAAGCCCCGGTCGCGGCCCACGCGCTTGGAAACCGACGACTTGCCCGAGCCAGCAGGTCCGTCAATCGCGATCACTCGGTTCATGTTCCGCCCCTGTCCAGTTCTTCGTCCGTTTCAAACACCGGCTCGGCGTCAGCGCCAGGTTCCTCGCGCGGGCCGAGAATCTCGCGCACGGCGGCATGGAGGTCGCGGTCTTCTGCGGCCGCATCCACTGGCGCAGGCACCGCAGCGGTGCCCGTCTGAGCGTCCGGAGCGCCTGCGGGCGCACCGGACGGTTTGTCCGGTTTGGCCTTGCGGTGAACCGCCCGCCGATCGGCGGGCCGTGAACGCTGCAAGGTCGGGTCCAGCGCGTTGAGATCGGTCAGATTCTTCAGTCCAAAATGTTCGAGGAACGACGCTGTGGTGCCATACAGGAAGGGACGGCCGGGCAGGTCGCTGCGGCCGACGATACGCACGAGGTGCAGTTCCATCAGAGCCTTGATGATGTGGTCAACGGCGACGCCGCGGACCGCCTCGATCTCCGACTTGGCGATCGGCTGCCGGTAGGCGATGATGGCCAGCGTCTCGAGCGCCGGACGCGACAGGCGGCCTGGACGGTCGGCTTTGAGCATGTGGCGAAGCCAGCGGCCGGTGCAGGCCTGCGTCTGGAAGCGGAAGCCCTCGCTGTGTTCGGCCAGCTCGATGCCCAGTCCGAGGCGCGACAGATCCTTGGCGATTCCCTCGACGGCGTCGCGCACCTCGCGCGGCGCGGCGTCGGCGAAGACCCGCGTCTGCTCGTCGAGGGCACCGACCTCCTGCAGGCAGGTGCGGATGTCTTCGATGGAGAGGGGGCGCTCGCTGCCGAAAATCAGCGCGCCGACGACTTGCTGCAGGCTCGATGCCAGGGCCATGCCCGGTGTGTCAGGATTCGACATGCGAACCACCTCCGATCACCGGCGGCGGCAACGCGCCGTTCGCTGCGTCCTCCGAAACCCCCGTGATGATGATTTCATGAAAAGCCTCGTGCTGGCGCAGCGCGATCTGACGCAGCCGCAGCAGCTCCAGCAACGCCAGGAAGGTGACAATCACCTCGCCCCGCAGCGACTCCGGCCGGAACAGTCGCGAAAACGCCACCTCCTGCCGCTGGCGGGTCAGCCCGATGATCGCCTCCATCTTGTCCGGCACCGACCAGAGGATCGGCTCGATATACCCGAACGG
>JBIJDW010000162.1:0-7068 GCA_044343885.1 Kiritimatiellia bacterium | reverse complement strand
ACAACCGGTCGACATCCAGATTGACAAGGCGGTTCCTTATCAGGATGTCGTGGCCGTCATGGATGCGGTTCGTGATGCCGGCTTCCCGAAGTTCTCCCTGCTGACGCTCGCAAAATCCAGAACAGGAACTCCCTAGATGGCCGACAACGCCTCCAGACCTTCCGTTCACGACGCCAACAGGGTACGCATCCTGGGCCGCGTGGCTGGCGTGGAGGCCTGCGAAGTGGTCACCGGCAGCGACGAGATTCGAATAGGCGCCGGGACCGACAACGATTTGGTGATGTGTGATCCTCTGGTGCCTTCCCGCGCGTTCACGCTGGTCCGTCACAAGCATCACTGCGACAGCACCCACGAAGCCTGTACGAACGTGTGGATCATGGAAGCCCATCCCGATGCGCGGGTCTTTCTCAACCATCGGCACACGCAGCGCGACAAGGTGATTTTCGGCGACATCATCACGGCGGGATGTCACCAGTTCATTTTTGCGCCGAGCGACCCCGAAGCGCGCGACCGGCGCACCCATGTCAACGTCGCGGATCTTTGTGCGGGCCTGATCCGCGATTATATCATTCCTCCCGGTTATCTGAACACATGCCCCGGCTACATGCATCGCGATCGGCTGCGCAAGGCGTTCTCGTCGATGGGCGCGCTCATAGCCGTCCTGGCGCTTCTGGTGCTGCTCGTTCCCCGGGAAGAGGTGTTCGAGCCGGTCCAACCGCCGGTGGAGGTGACGATGCTGGCCGAGCAGGCCAGTGTGCCGGCGGCGGACGCTGTCCGTTCTTTGGACACGGTCAATCGCCAGACCTTTACACCGACCGAGCCGACCACGACCACGCCGGACCTGCTCAAGCCCGAGATCAAGCCCGTCGAATCGGTTACGGCTGAGCCGGTACTATCGCGCGAGACCCAGCCCGGGCTGGCGCCTCCTCGGCTGGCGAGGGAGCCTCTGCCTCTGGAGAAGCTGGCGGTGCTGCCCGAGCTGGCCCCTAACAGGGTGGTGGAGGTGCAGCGCGAGAAGGTGGCGTTGAGCGGCGGGGCGCCCATGCGGCGGTTGTCCGTGGCCGAGGCGGAGGCCGTGCGGCAGTCCACAGACCTGGGGCGATTCCAGGTCAAGGCGGACGACAGCAGCCTGAGCCGGGCGACTTTTCAGGTCTCGGCATCTGGCACCGCCACCACCGGCCTCCAGGAGCCGGTGCGCGGGGGCAGCCTGCCCGGTGACCGGTCGCAGCGCCTGGCCCTCATGGCCGCGCTAAAACCCAGCCCCGTTAATTTCGAAGCCTACAAGGGAACCTTTATACCGGTGGCGCACATCGCCGAACAACTGGCGCAGATGAAGAGCGGGGAAGGAAGCGACACCCTCAAGATCGACGGCATGGTCACGACGGATGAAACCGCCAAGAGTTGGAAGAGCGGGGCGTTTCGTATGCATGCGCCCGGGTCGCCGCCTCCGGAAGCCAAGCCGCCCACCTACTGCTACGTCAGCAAAACCGACGTGCAGGGGCGGCAGTGCCTGTATATTTCCTTTGTTTGCTCGGATCCAGACGTGTCCCAGCTCATCGCCAGAGCCGACGCCGCAGAGGCCTCGCATCTGATCCAAGACGATTCCGTTGAGATCTTCCTGGACACCAATTTCGACCGCCAGGATTACTGCCAATTGATTGTCAATTCCAAGGGCCACTACTGGACCGGCTACTACAAGACGGCCGAATCGAGGAGCCGTGCTGAGCCATGGGACGCGGCGCTGACGATCAAGACTAGCGTCAACAAGGATTCGGGTCAATGGTCCTGCGAAATCCTGATTCCGTTCGACCGCCTCGGGGGTCCGCCGAAGGACGGCACCCGCTGGGCGGTGAATTTCTGCCGCAATTTCCGCGGGCAGAAGGAAGACTGGCAACTGCAGAGCTGGTTCGCGGTCTACGACAAGAGCCGCGAGTTCCACCATCCTTCCAAGTTCGGTGTCTTCCAGTGGTAGAAGTGACCTTATAGCCTAACAGTCTATAGCCGTTTCTAGGTGTGTTAGTTTGTCGTCTCCAAGATGTACCGCGGATAGGTTTGCCTGGGCGGTGGAGTCTTGGGCGTCCGGCCGCACAGGCCCGGTGCCAGTTGGAACCAGTACCGGGACCCGGCACCGTCGTCGTCATCCAGAACAACGACGTTGAACCCGAATGACTCGCCCAGCTTCACGCCAAGATCCGCCAGCGGCAGACGCAGCTCGTAACGGGTGTTCTTGGCCCGTTCGTCCCGCACCACGGCGCAGGTCGCCGTTTTAGCGAGCGCGTCGCCTTTGCCTTCAAACACATGGAAGGCGGCGCCGTTCGTGGTGAGCGCCACGCCGAGATTCCAGTGGACATTGGTGGAAATGGCGATACCCAGTTGCATCGCATCGCCATTCCAGATCATGCCGCCGGTTTGCCGGTTGACGTGCTTGTCGTCGTTCACCTCGGCCGCCACGCAGAGCGCCTCTCCGTCGGAGCCCCACCACGCCCAGACGCCCAAATCATTCGGCCCCTGCCACAGCGCCTGACGTCCCGTTGAACGGCGGCGGTCCTCCGGGAAGATTTGAAACAGGCTGCTCCGCGTCAGCGTCGGTTGGCCGACCCACTCGCCCAGCACGCCGTCGACGGTAACCGCCTGTGTCAAGCGCGGCATCAGACGGTCGACCGTCACGGCAACCGAACTCTCGGACGCGCTTTTCGTGGCGGCGTCGGGTGCCGTGCGCACGCCGCGCCAGCCGTTCGCTTCCGAGCGTGATTCCCGGCTGAAGGACGCCTCTCGTTCCTTGAACACCGCGCGACTGCGATCCGATGTGCGCAGAGGAGCGGGTAAATCGCCGAAGAATCCGCCACGATAACCGGTGCCGATGGCCAGGTCGCTTCCGGAAATCGGCGGCCAATCGGCGGGAACATCCAACGTTCCCGTGCCGTGCGAGCCGCCGAATGAGCGTCCTCTGGCGTTGCCGACCGTCACCACCTGTTCGCGCACGTTGCCGCTCAGATCGAGGATGCCCCAGTACGAAGCGCCCGCCGTGACGCGGCCGCTGTCCGGCGTGGCAAAGATCCCCGCGCGCATCGGACTGCCGGGTATCGAACTCACGCCGCCACGCGTCGGACCGCCGAAATAGGCCGGCAAGGTCAGGTCGTAATTGGCGTTGCCGATGGCCGGCGCGTCCGTGCCCGCCATCCGCTCGTCAGACGCTCCCTCGCGGGTCGCGGTGTATTCCGTCCGGGCGATAGCGACAGATCCCCAGGCAAATGCGTTCGTCACCGGCAGGAGCGGTCCGCGGCAGGCCTTTTCGTACTCCAGTTCGGTCATGGGCCGCAATCCCGCCCACGCTGCGTACTGAGCGCTGTCCCACCACGCAAGCAGATTGCACGCCTGCCAGGGTTTGGCCGCCGTGAAATTCGGCCAGACTCCCGAAAGGGCGTACCGTCCAACGGCGGTGTAAGTGGCGCCCGCGTGCGCACTGTCTCCACCCGAGGTGCCCGCGAATGCCGCGCTCGACATCGTGTTCAAAAACGCCGTGAACTGCCCGCGCGTCACCTCGTACCGCATGCAGTAGAAAGGCTCGTAGCCGGTCGGATAACCGTTGACGAGGGTACCTTCGGGGCCGATGGCGTCCAGTCCGAATTCGCTGATGCCCCAGAGCCGTCCGGGCTTTCCACCGATGCGCCGGGCATTGGCACCTTCCACCACCGGTCCGCTCCAGTCGGCATCCACCCGGAAGGGCTTGGTGGCGCCGTCGGTCCACGAACCGTCGGTGAAGCAACCGGGCTCCGTTCCGCCCGAACCGACGTGGAACACGCCGCGCGGCACATAGACCATCTCGATGGCGAAGACCTGCACGTCGGCCGCAGCGGGGTTGGTCACGCCATCGGCTCCGTGGAGCCAGAGCAGGCTCACATCCTTGAGCGCGAGCGGTCCGTGCCCGGTGCCGGCGCGGTAGATAAACACGCCCATGCCTTTGCCTCCGGTGAGACCGACATCCAGCGTCATATCCTTGGGCACGGTGTGCCGGGCGCGATCCGGCGCGAGCGTCGCAGGAAAATACCCATCCTTCTCCCGGCCCGGAATCCGATATTTGGCAAACACCCAGGCCGCACTCCAGCTCTCGACCGGAAGGTCCTTGCCCGTCACATTCTGCGCGGCTGGCTCCGTCCACCGCGCCCGCCAGGTGTGGCCCCAGGAGAGATCGAACCGCACCGCGCTTTCCCCTTCGGCAGGAACCTTGTCCAGACGGATGTGGTCGATTCGGACCTGGTTGGTTTCGGCAAGGCCGCCCCGGAACCGCGCGGCTGCGGCGGGATCTTCGGCGACGGGCGTGACGACGGCAGCGTCCCGGGGCGACGGCGCCTCGTCAATAGACTCGGCATACGCGATGAAGGCATCCATCGACCACGTCCAATAGAGAAAGGCCTTGCGGGCCGCCGTGTCGCCGGTCCGCTCGATCGCTTCCAGCGCCTGGTCGCGCAGTTCCTTCATCCGGGCCACGACATCGGCCGGCCAGATTTCACGGAACAGTTTCGGGGGAACACGCTGCTCGGCGAGCCGCAACGGGCGCGAAAGAACGGTCTTCTGCCAGCGATCACACTCCAGCCGCAGAAGTTCGCGGGCGCTGGCGGCGCCCGCGCCGAAGAGCCGCTTGCACAGCTCGTCCAGCGTCGCCTCCACGTCCACGTCGGGATTCCACAGCGCGCGGTTCCAGACGTAGTACGTCGGGGCGGCGGTGACGAAGCAGGCCGCGCCGTACGAGAGCACCATGCCGCCGTCCAGCCGGTTGCTGTTCGATTGGTAGAACTCCTGGACCAGATGGGGGAACTGGACCGGACCGAGCGTCCAATCTCCGGGACCGGCGAAATCAACCCACATGGTGACCGGCCTTCCCGACTTACCTGACCAGGTGCGCAGGAGGCCTTCCTGCTCCTGGCGGATGATGGGCTGGTGCATCAGCCCCATCGTGCCCAGAGAAAGGGAGTTCACCACGAGGTTGTCGGGAAAGTTTAATTCTTCGGGACACTTCAGGATACCCCACGGCACGTAGATCACCTTCTTAGCGGGCCAGCGCTGCTTGACGACCTCGCACAATCGTCGCACGAAATCGCCCATCAGCAGCGCATCGCCACCCTTCGCGGACATTTGCCTGCAGGCCGGACAGCGGCAGGCGGAGACGAGGGAGTTGTTGCCCAGATCCATGGATGGCCAGAGGGTGACACTGTCGCGCGTGATGCCACCGATAGTCGTGCCCTTGCCGCCCTTGTCCCACGCCCGTTCCAGATTATCGACATAGCAAGCGATCAGTTCCGGCGCGCTGTAGCAGAACGTGGCGTAGTTCCGGCTGCCGTCCTCCCGGATCGCAAACAGGGCCGCGTTGGTCTTCAGCGTGTTGTTCATGAACTCGAAAATGCGCGCGCCCTGTTGCACGGCCTCATACGGCCAGCAGTTGGCCTGGCGCATCAACGTGAAGTGATCGCCCAACCAGAGCGTCTCCGCTCCTTCGGCGCCGGCGCCGGGCGCCATCGGAAGAATCTGCTCATCAGACGAACGCGCCTGCAGCCAATACCAGTCCTGGTACATCCTGCGATAGGAAAAGACCGGCTGATCCCGGTAGCAGGCCGGCGGGATGACGAGCGAGGCGGCCTGCGGAACCGAGCGCCCGCCGTACGACGTCGGCCAGTACCAGCGGACGCCGACGAACCGCTCCAGAAAGTCGGCCACGGCCCAGGCCGTGCCATCGCCTCGCAGCGTGCTGCCCACGAGGTAAACGCGATTGGGGGCTGTCTTGATAACAAAACCTTCGGGGGGCAGTTGCGCCGCATCGATGCCGGCCGCTCGCGTTTCCTCGCAATCGCCGATCACCATGGCGGGTTGGTCGGCGGCCGGCGGGTCGTTGACCAGCTCGAGCGTGGCGCCCGTCCTGAGGCGGATCGTCTCCACCAAATTGTTGAGCAGTTGCTTGAAGACCGGGGGGTGGTCTCCCGACCGCTTCGCCACAAAGGGGGCGCGCGCCTTGGTATCAACCACATAGACCACGGCCCGCGCAACCCCGTCGCGCACGAGATCGACCGGTGCATGCGCGGGCGCCTCCATCCACGTCACGGGCGTGAGGTCGCGCGGTTTGAGATCTCCTTCAGCCACCGATTGAAGCGCCATAGCAGCCGTCAACGATGCCATCACAACGAGTCTGTTCATGATCTGCCTCCGGGGGGTATCGTGGGTTGTCACGGGATTGAATATACACCATTTCCCCGAACACGTGTAATGCTTCTTTGCAACCCAGCAATTCTAAATATGACAGCCGCTATCGGAATCCAAATCGGGATCGGGACCGAAATCGACGAGAAAGCAAGAAATTCGACCCCGATAGCGATAGCGATTTCGATTTCGATTTTGCCTGTACGGATGTGCCAGTGTTAGAACTGCTGCTATGAAAATTGCTGAACCGCACCGTTCTTGACACATCCCCTCCTCTTCTGTCACACTTTCCCCCGTGAACGTGTTTTTTTCATGCCGGGTCCAATGGGCGCGTGCCCGTCTGGCCTGAATAACCATTCCCGTTCACGAGCAGTGGCCGTGAGGGCCACAGGAGTCAGGTATATGGCAAAATCACAGGATGCTCATAAAGAAATCAGAAAAAAGCCGGCCAAGACCATCAAGGAAAAGAAAGCCGCCAAGCTCGCTAAAAAGCGTCTGGCCGAGTCGTCACAAGGAGCGTGACGCACCGCGTGAACCCATCCGTCACCCGATATACGCTCTGGAAGAACCGGCGGCGCCGCTAGGTTCAGTGGTCGCTAGCGCCCATCGTCCTCCTCGTGATCGCTTTGGGCTGGAAGTACCCTTACCTCGGCTACACGGTGCCGGTGGTCATGATTCTTTTGCGGCATTGATGGGCGTCATGGTCTGGCGCGCCTCGCTGGATCCGGCCAACCCGGAACACTGGGCGAGCTTGACACCGTCCGCCCAACTTTGACACGCTATCGGCCCTATGCATCAGGCATCTCCATCAGCGACCGACCCCAGCAAACCGAAACCGGCGAAGCCGTCCGGCATGATCCGGCTCTTGTGGCCCTATCT